>JBKJRE010000622.1:0-4440 GCA_046594775.1 Rhizobiaceae bacterium
GATCGCGACAACCCCGCCGCAGGCGCGGGAGCAAGCGCGCCCGCGCGAGCACATCGCCTATATCGAGTATTTCCGCGCCGTGGCGATTGTCCTGATCGTCTGCGGCCACAGCTATGCGCTGTCGTGGCCTCTGGCCGCCAATGAGGATCCCCAGGCGCGGGCCACCCTGCTCAACATCGTTCCGGCGCTGATCACCGGCGGGACGGCCTATTTCGTCTTCATTTCCGGCTTCCTCTACCGCCAGGTCTTTCATGGACGCACGTCCTATGGCGCGTTCATGGCAAAGAAGGCGCTTTATGTCGGCCTGCCCTACGTCATCCTCGCCACGCCGCTGGCCATTGCCGAAATCTGGCTCGGGCCGTTCACCGTGACTGCGGTAAAGCATGGCGTGGCCTACCCGCACAGCTATTTCCTCGACTTCATCGCCCTGTTCTCGACCGGCCGCATGGTCACCGCCTACTGGTATATTCCCTTCATCTTCCTGGTGTTTCTGGCTTCGCCATTGTTCGACCGCTTCATCCGGCTGCCGAAGGGATGGCGCGCGGGCGCCTTCGCCGCCTCGGTCGCGGGCGCGCTGTGGGTGGTGCGCCCGGCAGAAAATCTCAATCCGGTGCTGTCGCTGCTGTACTTCTCGAATTTCTATATGTTCGGCATGTTGTTCTGCGAATACCGCAAGCCGATCATGGCCGTCATCTCACGGCCTGCCATGCTTGCCGGACTGGCCGCCCTTATCATGGGGGTCGCATGGACCCAGGCGCTGGTGCTGCAGGACCCGGGCAATCTGGAGCGATCGGCCATCGACGGCTGGCGGCCGGTCGGACTGGATGTAATGCTCTTCCAGAAATATGTCGGCATCCTGCTCCTCGCCGGGCTGCTCACCCACGTCGCGGCGTGGCTGCGCAAGCCGCTGACATTCGTAGCCGACCACAGCTTCGGACTGTTTTTCGTGCATGGCATCGTGATTGCGGCCATGACGCGTCTGCCCGCGGCGGTGTCGCCCCATTCCGGCAATCCGATGATCGACCTTGCCGCCTACAGCGCCTTCGTCATCGCCGTCAGCCTTGCCATCATCATGCTGGTGAAGCAGGCTTCAGGAAAGTACAGCCGCTACATCATCGGCTGCTGAGGCGAGCTTACACAAAAGAAAAGGGGCCCGAAGGCCCCTCGATCCCAGTCCATGAAACAGCCCTGGATCAGGCGGCTTCGTTCTCGCCTTGTGCGTCTTCAGCCTCGAGGCGCTCGCGGTCGGCGGCGCCCTTGGCGGCGGTGTCGCGGTCGACGAACTCGATCACGGCCATGGCCGCGTTGTCGCCGGGGCGGAAGCCCGCCTTCATGATGCGCAGATAGCCGCCATTGCGTGTGGCATAACGCGGCGCAATCGTGTCGAACAGGCGCTTGACGACGCCTTCATTGCCGATCTGCGCGATCACCTGGCGGCGCGCGTGCAGGTCGCCGCGCTTGCCCAGGGTGACGAGCTTCTCGACGATCGGACGCAAATCCTTCGCCTTGGGCAGCGTCGTCACGATCTGTTCGTGCTCGATCAGCGAGACCGCCAGATTGGCGAACATCGAACGGCGGTGGCTTACACTGCGGGCGAACCGGCGGCCTTTAAATCCGTGGCGCATGGCTCTTCTCCTTGGTTGTGGGCGGTCCGCCCCGTGATTTCATCCGGTAAATGGTGAATGGACTAATGGTGAATGGGCCGGCCATTCACCATTCACCATTTTCCCACTCAATACTGGTCTTCGTAGCGCTTGGCGAGATCTTCGATGTTTTCTGGCGGCCAGTCGGTCACTTCCATGCCCAGATGCAGGCCCATCGCCGCGAGAACTTCCTTGATCTCGTTCAGCGACTTGCGTCCGAAGTTCGGGGTGCGCAGCATCTCTGCTTCCGTCTTCTGGATCAGGTCGCCAATGTAGACGATGTTGTCGTTCTTCAGGCAGTTGGCCGAACGAACCGACAGTTCCAGTTCGTCGACCTTCTTGAGGAGCGCCGGGTTGAACGCCAGTTCGGTGACGGTCTCAGCGGCAACTTCCTTCTGCGGCTCGTCGAAATTGACGAACAGGCCAAGCTGGTCCTGCAGGATGCGGGCGGCGAAAGCGACTGCGTCCTCGCCGGTGACCGAGCCGTTGGTCTCGATCGTCACGGTCAGCTTGTCATAGTCCAGAACCTGGCCCTCGCGGGTGTTCTCGACCTTGTAGGAGACCTTCTTGACCGGCGAATAGAGGCTGTCGACCGGGATAAGGCCGATCGGCGCGTCTTCGGCGCGGTTGCGGTCCGCCGGCACATAGCCCTTGCCGGTGTCGACGGTGAATTCCATGCGGATTTCAGCGCCCTCGTCCAGCGTGCAGATCACGTGGTCGGGATTGAGAATCTCGACGTCGCCAACCGTCTGGATGTCGCCGGCCAGGACGACGCCCGGGCCCTGCTTGCGTACAACCATGCGCTTGGGACCGTCGCCTTCCATGCGGATGGCGATTTCCTTGATGTTGAGCACGATATCAGTGACATCCTCGCGCACGCCGGCGATCGAGGAGAATTCATGCAGCACGCCGTCGATCTGGACGGCGGTGACGGCGGCGCCCTGCAGCGAGGACAGCAGCACGCGGCGCAGCGCGTTGCCGAGCGTCAGGCCAAAACCGCGCTCCAGCGGCTCGGCGACCAGCGTGGTCAAGGTCTTGCTCTTCGATGAGAACTCGATCTTGTTCGGCTTGATGAGTTCCTGCCAGTTTTTCTGGATCATTTGGACTTCCTTCCGTTGGCCCACCACCATCCAATCGTGGCGGGCGACATGGAAAGCCGTGGAGGAGCGTTTTGTTGGCGCTCGCGCGGCGGTTCGATGCTGTTAAATTTAAACGCGGCGCTTCTTGCGGGGACGGCAGCCATTGTGCGGGATCGGCGTGACGTCACGGATCGAGGTGATCGTGAAGCCGCCGGCCTGCAGTGCGCGTAGCGCCGACTCACGGCCCGAACCCGGACCGCAAACCTCGACCTCGAGCAGGCGCATGCCATGCTCCTGAGCCTTCTTGCACACGTCTTCAGCCGCCATCTGGGCGGCGAAGGGGGTCGACTTGCGCGAACCCTTGAAACCCTGCGAACCGGCCGAAGACCAGGCGATCGTGTTGCCCTGTGCGTCGGTGATGGTGATCATCGTGTTGTTGAAGGTCGAATTTACGTGGGCGACGCCCGACGAAATGTTCTTACGCTCGCGGCGACGAACGCGTGTGGCTTCCTTGGCCATGATAGTCCTTTCAGTTGATCTCTACACCGCCGTAATGCCAGCGGCTCCACCGGAGAATGGCAGATGGGAAAACGGCGAATGGACAGAGAGCCATTCACCCTTCAGCATCGGCCGTTCGCCAAATTACTTCTTCTTGCCCTGAATAGCCTTTGCAGGACCCTTGCGGGTGCGTGCATTGGTATGCGTGCGCTGACCGCGAACCGGCAGCGAGCGGCGATGGCGCAGGCCGCGATAGCAGCCAAGGTCCATCAGGCGCTTGATATTCATCGAGGTCTCGCGGCGCAGGTCGCCCTCGACCTGGTAGTCGCGGTCGATCGCTTCGCGGATCTGGATCACCTCGGAGTCGGTCAGCTGGTTGACGCGGCGGTCAGCCGGAATGCCGACCTTGTCGACGATTTCCTGGGCAAAGCGCTTGCCGATGCCGTGAATGTACTGAAGCGCGATGACGACGCGCTTGTTGGTCGGAATATTGACGCCTGCTATACGGGCCATTTCACGCTCCATGTAGGCCGGTCGTGCCGGCAGTTGTTATTGACCCGCGTCCGGTGGAGGCCGGCCCTTGCGGGTATTCCAATTCAATCAGGCCGCCCTGTCCTCAAGGACCCGGCAGCCTCACGCCTGATTTGGAGATGCGCCGCTATAGTCCAGCGGCGCCATTCCGTCAACTATCAGGATTTGCTTTTCTTTGCGACCTTCTTGAGCACGTCGCCGATCTGCTTGGTGACCTCGTCCATGCTCGCCATGCCGTCGACCGTCAGCAGCAGTCCCTTGGCATAATAGTAGCCTATCAGCGGCGCCGTCTTCTTGTAATACTCTCGCAGCCGTTCGTCGAAAACCTCGGCGTTGTCGTCCTTGCGGACGGCCCCACCGGCGGCCCTGGCCTCGTCGGCGCGCTTCAGAATGCGGCCGACCAGCGCCTTGTCGTCGACCACAAGTTCGATCACCACGTCGAGGTCGATGCCGCGCTCGGCAAGCATGGCGCCCACCGCGTCCGCCTGCACCAGGGTGCGGGGGTAACCGTCGAGGATGAAACCCTTGGCGCAGTCCGCCTGGTCGATACGCTCGGCGACGATGGCATTGACGATGTCGTCGGACACCAGTTCGCCGGCATCCATCACGGCCTTGGCGCGCTTGCCGACCTCGGTCCGTGCCGTTACGGCGGCGCGCAGCATGTCGCCCGTCGATAGCTGAGGAATACC
>JBKJRE010000301.1:0-8623 GCA_046594775.1 Rhizobiaceae bacterium
CAGACCGTAACCCAGAGGATCTTTGCGCCCTCAAACTCAGCTTGCCCGAGGGCAAATGCCAAATAATAGAACGATCCAAGTCCGCGAATTCCAAAAAAAGCGATAGCGCCCTTTTCAAGCGGCCTTGCAGGAAATCCGATCAAACCCACCCAGCCGGAGAGCGGGCGCACAACAAACAGGACAAGGATGGCGGTGATGACAACCTGCCAGCTCAAGGCGCCAAAGATCGAGCCTTCCCCGATAGCAGCGCCAAAGCAGACCAGAAGAACCATCATCAGCAGCCGCTCGATCTGTTCGGCAAAATTGTGCAAGTTCTCATGATAGTGATGCTGCCGCTCGACGGAACGCAGCGCCAGCGCAGCCACAAATACGGCAAGAAAGCCGTAACCGTGGATCATTTCGGTAGAGCCATAGGCGAGGCAGGTTATCCCGAGTGCGACGAGGCCGTCTTTGGTCTCGGAGAGTCCTGTCCGCGCGGGTAAGCGAAATGCGAGATATCCCATGACCTTGCCGCCGAGCCATCCGACGCCGACGCCAGCGCCAATCTTCCAGATGACATCACCAAAAGCCAATCTGCAAGATAAGGCTCGCCTGAGGCCCCTGACAGGGCAATGGCGATGGCCAGATAGACGAACGGAAAGGCCGCGCCATCGTTAAGCCCGGCCTCGGACGTGAGAGCAAAGCGCACCTCATCTTCTTCGCCAGATTGCGGCGGCCCAACCTGGATATCGCTTGCCAGCACCGGGTCGGTGGGTGCGAGCGCTGCACCGAGAAGCAGTGCAGCCGAGATCCCAAGTCCCAGCACTGTCCAACCGAGAAACGTGATCCCGGCAATGGTCAGAGGCATGGCAATGCCGATGAGACGCCAGGATGCTCCCCAACCCTTCCAGCTTAGGGGGCGGTCCAGTTTCAGTCCTGCGCCCATGAGCGCAACGATGACGACGAATTCGGTCAGTCGCTCCGTAAGGTATCGGTTCTCAAGCGGGTTCATCCCTACCAACGGCGTGAACGGCGACCACAGGACAACGCCGATACCGATACAAACAATCGGCAGCGAAATGGGAACACGCTTGAGCAGCATGGGTAGCCAGGCCGTAATGAGAACCACTATGCCGAATACGGCCAGAAGGATTACATAGGAGGACTGCATTGGGCCTTCGGCTATCGGAACATTGGGGGGCCAATGGGGCGACCAGTCTTAGCCGGTCAATTTCCCTAGACCGTTATCCTGCAAGTTGCCCGGCAGCAATGTCGCTGCAGCGACCAATAACTTCCATTGGGACGTTGTAGCCACGCGTCGTCCGGATGCAGCCACCTTCGGCATGTCCGCATTCGTCACGCCCAGTCCGAATGAAAGCTCGAAGCAGCGCAACCACCCGTAGTTAAGCTGGATAGAGCGCTGCCCTCCGAAGCTGGCCGACGGCAAATTACCTTAAACCGGAGTTGCTTCCTAGCCTGAGATTCCAAACAAACCGGACAGTCCCGGAACGTCAGCTTGGAGGCCAACGGCGCCGCCGCGCCACGTGCAGTCGATTTTCCGACGTTGGACAGACGGGCCGAATGTGGTTGCCCTCGCGCCGTCCTTCTGATTCCCTGAGCGAGCGGGGGTCAACACGTGACCCTACAGTAGCTTTGCTCCGTCGATGTCGCTGCCGGAAAGGCGGTGTCGCGTGACGGAAATCAAGCCACGATGGCGCGCAGGGGCATCAAGGCAAGTCGGCGTTGAGAAGGGGATGGATACCTTCCAACATACAACCAGTCCTCCCCGATCGATTTGTTCCGATGCAGCTTTGGATGCTCAGACCCGCTGGCCGCTCTGCGGGTCGAACAGGTGGACCAGGTCCTCGCGCGGCCTCAGGTGGAGCGTGTCGCCAGGCTTGAAGTCGTGGCGCTCGCGAAACAGGGCGACGATCTCAGTTCCGCCAAAGCGCAGCACCACCGTGGTTTCCGAGCCGGTCGGCTCGACGACAGAGATGCGCGCCGGCAAGCCGCCTTCGGCGATGTCGAAGTGCTCGGGGCGGACCCCGTAAAGCACGTCCTGTCCCTGCGAGACTTTGTGATCCCGCGAAATGGGCAGCAAGGCACCCTCGACACGCACGCCTTCGGGCTCCACCTTGCCCTTCAGCATGTTCATTGCCGGCGAGCCGATGAAGCCAGCTACAAAAGTGTTGGCCGGGCGGTCGAACAGCTCCAGTGGTGCCCCCATCTGCTCGATCCTACCAGCCTGCATGACCACTATCTGGTCGGCCATGGTCATCGCCTCGACCTGGTCATGCGTCACGTAAATCGTCGTCGTCTTTAGGCGCTGGTGCAGTTCCTTGATCTCGGTCCGCATCTGCACGCGCAGTTTGGCGTCAAGGTTCGACAGCGGCTCGTCGAACAGAAAGACCTTCGGGTCGCGGACGATGGCGCGGCCCATTGCAACACGCTGACGTTGTCCCCCGGAAAGCTGGCGCGGGTAGCGTTCGAGATAAGGGGCAAGGTCGAGAATCTCGGCCGCCTTGCGCACCCGCTCAAGGATATCAGCCTTCTCGACGCCCCGCATCTTGAGCGCGAATCCCATGTTCTTGGCCACGGTTTTGTGCGGATAGAGCGCATAATTCTGGAACACCATCGCGATGTCGCGCTCGGCCGGTGGCAGCTGGTTTACCACCCGGTCGCCAATTTCCACGGTGCCGCCGGTGATGGCCTCCAGTCCGGCGACCATACGCAGCAAGGTCGATTTTCCGCAGCCTGAGGGACCGACCAGAACGACGAACTCGCCGTCCGCTATGTCGACGCTGACGTCATGCAGGACCTTCACTGTCCCAAACGCCTTCGACACGTTGCGGATCGCCACCTGCGCCATCTTTCCCCCCGTCCGTAATCTTGCGTGAAGCTAGCCAACGGGGATTGCCAAGTCCATCACTCAAATTACCGGCAGGTCCAATCGCGTTGACTCCAATCTGGCTTCCCCCATAGTGTCAGGCGCTTTCAACAGCATTTGACGGCGGTGTTTGAAATTGATCGTTTCGGTTGTTCGATGGAGTGCGAACCCGAGCTGGACACCGGCGACGAAGATGCTGAATCGAGAGGTCATTATTCTGGGAGGAATATCCACATGAAGGTAAGTATCTTTGAACAGTTGGTTCGGGCCGGAGCGACGCGGCGCGAATTGCTGAAGGGCGCGGCCAGCATGGCCGCCGTCGCTGCGGCGTCCGTGGGTCCGCTGGGCGCGCTGACGCGAAAGGCCTCTGCGCAGGAGGATGTGCGCGCGCAGATCTTGCAGATTCCGGGCGTCGGCAAGGGTTCACCCACCGATGCCGACTGGCAGAAGGTTGGAGAACTGTGCCTTGGCGCTACCAAAGCCAGCGTCGCTGAAGGCGAATTCGCTGGCGTCGAACTGACCTTCATGGGCCTCAACAACCAGAACCTGCATAACTTCCTGTTCCGCGGCTTCCTCAAGCCGTGGGAAGCTTATACGGGCGCCAAAATCAGCTGGGTCGATCTCGCGCAGGCCGACTACAACGCCCGCCTGCAGCAGTCGATCGCCACCGGCACAGTCGATTTCGATATCATAGAGATGGGCGCGCCATTTGAAGGCGACACGGCGAGCAAGGGTCTGCTTGACGAGATGCCCGACTGGGTCGCCACGCAGATCGAGGCCGACGACCTGGTGGACTACCTGAAGGCGCCGGTCGGAACCTGGGAGGGCAAGACCTACCGCATCACGATCGACGGCGACTGCCACACCTTAGCCTACCGCAAGGACTACTTCACCGACCCGGCGATTACCGGCGCAACCGGCATGACCGAGGCGCCGACGACCTGGCAACAGATGAACGAGTTCTCCACCAAGGTGAAGGGTCAAAAGGATCCGCTGACCGGACTCGATGCGTATGGCTTCCTTGACCCGCTGAAGGGTTGGGGCGGATTCGGTTTCTACTTCCTCGAGGATCGTGCCTCTGCCTATGCAAAGCACCCCGACGACAAGGCCTGGCTATTCGATTCGGATACAATGAAGCCGCGCGTCAACAATCCGGCATGGGTCCAGGCCATCCAGGATGTAATGGACCTGATTGCGGCTGGTGCCTACCCGTCCGACCAGATAAACGCCGATCCAGGCACCACGGCTTTCCAGCAGTTCCTCGCCGGCACCGGTGGGGCCCTCTGCTGGTGGGGCGACGTCGGCTCGAGCGCGCGCACCTCCGACACCTCGGTCGTGGGTGACGTGGTCGGCTTCTCGATCAATCCCGGATCGGACAAGGTATACAATTCCAAGACCAGCGAGTGGGAAACCCCGGCAACCCCGAACTTCGCGCCCAACATGGCGTATCTCGGATGGGGCATCTATGTCACCAGCCGTGTGTCCGCCGACGAAAAGAAGCGCAAGGCGGCCTGGTCTGCCGCCGCGCATCTTGGCGGCAAAGACCTCAGCCTATGGACGTCGGCATATCCGTCCGGCTTCCAGCCTTACCGGCAGTCACACTTCAACTACGAGGAGTGGGAAAAGGCAGGCTACGACCGCGCCTATATCGAGGATTATCTCGGCTCGAACCTCGATAGCTATAACCACCCGAATGCCGCGATCGAGCCGCGCATCCCCGGCATCTTCCAGTATTATTCGGTGGCCGAGGACGAACTGGCGAAGGGCTTTGCCGGACAATACAAGTCGGCGCAGGAGACGGCTGACGCAATCGCCGCCGCCTGGGAAAAGATCACCGACCAGATCGGCCGCGAGAGCCAGGTGAAGCTCTACAAGGCATCGCTCGGCATGTGACGCAGCCGGGTGCGCGCGACATCGCGCGCACCCATCTTATCAATAGCAACGCGGGGACAAAGCTCTCCGGAGTTCAAGAGCAACTTTCGGGAGCGCATGAGCCAGGGATATCTCCTTCACGTCGTTACCGCCGACGACATCTCCGATCGGCAGAAGCTATTCGGCCGCGCCATCGTCTGGGGAGCGGCGCTTATTATCGTTCTTGTGGCGGGGGCCCAGACGGCCCAGCAGATGGGCGCCGCCGACTTCGGCTTCGAGACTTGGCGACCGACGCTCTTTGCCTACATCCTGTGGGCCGGATGCCTTTGTTGGAGCCAGGTGCTGATCCGCGGAGAGCACGGCAAGCGGACGCTGTTCGTTTTGCCCGCAGCGCTGTTTGTCATTTCGCTGACGGTCTTCCCGATTCTGTTCGGCCTGATCATCGCCTTCTCGAGCTGGAACCTGGCCTCGCCGCTCGGCCGCCAGTTCAACGGGCTCAATAATGTCCGCCAGATGTGGAGCGATCCGTTCTACTGGAACGCGTTGCGCAACATGGTCTGGTACAGCCTCGCAATCCTGGTGGAGTATGCGGTAGCCTTCGGCCTTGCGCTGCTGCTGAATGCCGAAATCCGCGCCCGCAAATTCTTTCGGATAGCGTTCCTGCTGCCGCTCATGCTCTCGCCGGTGGCGGTGAGCTGGATGATCGGCAAGTCGATGCTGGAGATCCGCTTCGGCCCGATCGCCCGCTTTGCGCGCTGGCTGGGCTGGGACAACCCCTCCTTCTTCAGCTCCCCTGAAGTCGCGCGCTTCACCATCATGCTGCTCGATGCCTGGACCTTCATCCCGTTCATGATGATCATGATCCTCGCCGGCCTGCAGGCTATCCCCAAGGAACTGCACGAAGCGGCGCGCGTCGATGGCGCAGGGCCATGGAAGGGTTTCTGGGAGGTGACCTTTCCACTGATGCTTCCGGTGTCGATCACAGCGATCCTGATTCGCATAATATTCAAGCTGAAGCTCGCCGATATCGTGATCAACCTCACGTCGGGGGGGCCCGGCGGCGCAACCGATACGGTCACGTCCTTCATTTACCGCGAGTACCGTGACCGGTCGAATGTCGGTTACGGAACGCTGCTCGCCATGGTCTATCTGGTCATCATCATCGTCGTGATGACGATATTGATGAAGGGTGCCGACCGTTTCACCAGGCCACGCACATGAGCGAAGCGATCTTCCGTGACGTCGCAGACGACCCGTCGTTCAACGCAAGACGGTTCGCCGGCAAGACGCTCATCTACACGCTGTTGATCGTGTGGGCGATCATCTGCCTCTTCCCGATCTACTGGACGGCGACGACCAGCTTTAAGATCGCGCCGAACGTCATGCAGGGCGCGCTCATCCCGTGGGTCGACTACACCCCGGCTTGGCTCGGCTGGCGCTCCCTCGGCCTTTCACCCGACACGATCGGCGCGGAAAGCACCGTTCGCGATGAATTCCTGAAGCGTTTCTTCAATTCCGCGATCACCGCAATCTCCTCCTCCGCCATCGCCGTGATCCTCGGCTCGCTCGCTGCCTACGGCCTCTCGCGCTTCTCTTACAGGTTCGGCTTCATGCGGAACTCGGACATCTCCTTCTTCTTTCTGTCGCAGCTGATCCTGCCGCCGGTCGTGCTCGCCCTGCCGTTCCTCGTGCTCTACAAGCAGCTCGCCCTTTTGGACACGCGCATCGGTCTGATCCTCCTCTACACGTTGACGGTCCTGCCGATCGTCATCTGGATCATGCGCGATCAGTTCGAGTCGATCCCGACGGAGCTCGAAGAGGCCGCGCTCGTGGACGGACTGTCGATCTGGGGCGCCTTCTTCGCTATCATCCTGCCGATCGCCTTGCCGGGTATGATCGCAGCCTTCATCCTCAGCCTCGTGCTGACATGGAACGAATACTTCTTCGCCGCGCTGCTGACCTCGACCCACGCCAACACGCTGCCGGTCATGGTCGCCTCGCAAACCGGCAGCCAGGGCATCAACTGGTGGGCGATGGCCGCGCTCTCGTTCACCGCGATTCTGCCGCTGATCTTGATCGGCGTAGTGCTGGAACGCTACCTGATTAAAGGCATGACCGCGGGCGCCGTAAAATAAGCCGAATCTGCACCGGGTGAAGCAGCCGCAATCAGGCCTTGAGCAGGCCGCGAAGCCGATCGAGGATCATTGCCACGCCCTTGCGCCCGAGTTCGACGCTGGCTTCCTGGGCGGTCGCCGTATACCAGCCTGTATTGTCGCCGAAGCGCGCCATGTCCACCGCTTCGGGACAAAGCGCCATCATCAGTGACGTCTCGCCCTGCCCGGCGTGGTCGAACGGATAGGCGGCAACCATCGCCTCCGACATCAACGGGTGGATCCTGATCCAGTTGAACGGGTTTCGTCCGGCTTCGTGCTCGGCATAGTAGGCCGCCATCTTCTCGTCGCCCCACCAACCCTCGCCACTCTTTTCCTCAAGGAAGCGGAATGTCGCCTGCCGGCCGGCCGACTTGAAGGCCAGGTCGGTCGGCATCCCCGCCACGAAATTCTCGGTCTGATGGTGGATGATCGCGTGAATGTTGCGGAAACCCACCCGCAGCAGGCTGTAGAAGAGCGCCTCTCCAAAGGGCGTCAGCACGGTGCCGCCGAGCTGAACCGAGCCGTTGCCCTCCGGCGGCGCGACCGCGTAGCTGGCGGCGCCGTAGTAGAAGGGCGGCAGGATGACGAGGTCCATTTCCGGCTCGAGCAGTTCGAGCGTCTTCGTAACCGCCAGCGTGTCCATGCCGACGCCCATATGCTCGCCATGATATTCCAGCACGCCGAGCGGCAGCACCACCGGCCAGTGCTCTTCGATCGCCCGGCGGATCTGGTACGGCAGCATGAGTTCGTAACGCATGGCTATTCCATCTTGGTGTGTGAGGCGCGCATGCGGCCGCTCCATCGATCTGACAGTGCCGGGGCGGGATATTCGCGACCTGGATGGCCGGCGGGCGCCGCAGCGCTGCGACGCCCGCCAGGTTCGCTCTAGTTCTTGACGGTATCCTCAAGGAAGAAGCGGCCGAGCGGATTCTGGTCGAAATGCTCGATGTTCGAGCGCGACACATTGATGAACGGGCTGTAGTAGAGGTCGATCCAGTTGACGTCGTCCTTGGCCATCTTCTGGATGTCGACATACATTGCCTCTCGCTTGACCGGATCCATCTCGATACGGGCCGCGGCGACAAGGTCCTTCACCTTGTCGTTCTGATAACGCGTCATGTAATTCATGTTGGTGTCGTGCCCGACCACGAAGGTGGTCTTCTGGTCGGGGTCGAGAATGTCATTTGTCCAGTAGTTGACGCCGACATCATAGTCGCCCGCAACGAGCATGTCCCATTCCTGGCTGGGGTCGACTTTCTGGATGCTGACGGTGACGCCTGCCTGGGCCAACTGCTGTTGAAGCAGAACAGCGGTCTGTTCGACGATTTCGTCACCGGCACGCACGACATAGTTCAGCGTCAGATCAGAGGCGCCAGCGTCGGCCAGCATCTGTTTGGCTTTCTCCGGATCATAGGGACGCCGCAAATTGTCAGCATAATGGTAGAGAGCGCCCTTGGGGATGAAGGAATTGGCGACTTCGCCAAGGCCGAAGGTGACGGTGTCGATGATGGCCTGCTTGTCGATCGCCATGTCGAGCGCCTGCCGGACTTGCTTTTGACCTAGCGCCCCCTTCTCGTGATTGATGAGCAGGTGATCTTCGCGCGTCGACGGATCCGTGCGCATTTCGCTGATCGTGAGCGGCGATTTCACGCGATGGTGAGCAACGATTTCAGACGATCGTGAGCGCGAATTTCGCGGGATCGAGAACAGTCGCTCGGCCGATGGTTGATAG
>JBKJRE010000405.1:0-10729 GCA_046594775.1 Rhizobiaceae bacterium
GAAGGAGCGGACAACTTCGAGCGCCACGTCGGCTTCGAGCAGCGCGCGGCGAACCTCGCGCAGCGCCGCCGAAACATCGGCGTCCGATAAAGCGCCGCGCCCGGTCAGGCCATTCAGGATGGAGCCAAGACGCTCCTGAAGCGATTCAAACATAAGCTGCCCTTTTCCCGGTGATCAGAATGCTGCCCGAGAGGTCGTGCGTTTGCGGCGAGGAAAAAACCCGGAGCAAGAACCAAAGCCAAAGCGCACCCGGGGGCGCTCAGCGCTGCCGGGTGTTGGCCTCCAGGATCTGTTTATGGCTTCGGCCCTTGAAGGGCGTCGGCGTCCCGGTCGGCTGCTCGGAGTGTTCACCTCGTCGCGGAATTGGCGCGTGTAGACAGGAAATCGCCGCGAGAGTCAAGATCGCGGCGTGTCCGCGGGGAGCCGATCGCCTCGCGTATCGGGATCGGCCTCGAGCTTCAAAGGGGAACGCGGGTGCAACAGCAGCGCGAGGGTGACCAGAATTGAGGCGATACTCATGCCGACGATGGCGCTCGCCTGTCCGAGTGTCCAGGGCAGGCCGGCAAGTGTCGCGCCGCGGTAAAGCGCGAAGGGGCTCAGCGCATTCTCATGCGAGACGAAAAGGAAGCCGACGAGATTGTTGCCGAGATGTGCGCCCATGGCGCCGCCGAGATTGCCGGTGGCGTAGACGAGCAAGACCAGCAGGGCGGCAAAGCCACCGATCGAAATCAGGACGCCGATGTTCATGGCCGGCTGGGAGCCGGCATTCCAGTGCAGAGCGGTGAACAGCAGCGCCGGGACGAACGCCCAGACCAGCGGGCTGCGAAAGCGCGACGCCAGGCCGCGCAGCAGGTAGCCGCGAAACAGGATTTCCTCGGCCGAGATCTGCACGAAGGCCAGAAAAACCACCGGCAGGAAGACAGCGATCCACAGCGAGAGGCTAACGGGACCACGGGTCAGTTCGGGGGCGAGGAGGTAAAAACCGATCTCGCTCAGCGCCGACGTCAAGAGAACGGCGACGAGGCCCTTGGCGAAACCGGAGCGCGACAGGCGGGAACTGGCGCCGAAGAGCCGGCTGAGAGGCTCGCGATGCAGCGCCTTCATGGCGATCCAGACGCCGAGCCAGATGCCGGAAAAGGTGAGTAGCGTCACTATGACTCCCAAGGGCGAGGCCAAAAGCCTGGTGACCACGCCACCCTGGTCGAAGGTCAGCGTTTCAGGACCGAACCAAGGACCAGCCACGGCGTACAGATAGATGCCGGCGAAGATCACTGCGCCCGTGACGCCCAGCCAGCAGACGGCGATTATCAGCGAGCCGGCAAACAACCGCGGCAACGTGTTGGTGGCGTTCGAATTGCGTCGGTAGCGTTCGAAAGCCTGGCTGGGAGGAATCATTGCGGCACCTGCGTCGACCATGTCGACACGCGATAGGCTTTATGGAGGGCCGTGCGTCAAGTACGCGAAAGGCGACCGGCGGAAAAAGTCACGCAAAAAGCCGCCGAGTGAACCCGGCGGCTTTCGTGCATTGCATCAAACGTCGATGCTAGCGCATCACGTAGACCACCTGACGCGACGAGGCGTCGACCAGGACAGGCTGGCCGTTGACGTAAACGTAGCGGTATTCGTAGTCCGGAATATCGCGTAGCGTCACGCTTTCGGGGATGCCGGCACCGACGACCACTTCGCCGTCAAGATAGACCGTCTCGCCGGCGTTGGCGGTGACGTAGGTACGGACCTTTTCCGGCGGATCGATGATTGTGCCGGCTGCACCGCCGGCAATCACGCCGGCACCGCCGCCGACAACCGCGCCGATGGGACCCGCGATGAGCGCGCCGGCGATTGCGCCGGTCACGCCACCGGAGACCGCACCGGCAGCTCCACCGTCAACCTTGGCAGGCGGCGCGACGATAGCGACACCCGAATCGGACGGACGATCTGTGAGAACGACCTGTGTGCCGCCAAAATCGCCGGTCAGATAGTCCGAATAGACCCAACCCTCGCCACCGCTGTGTGACACGACGCACCATTTGCTGTTTTCCAGGCATCCGTTGAGGCCGGCAGACTGGCCTGCGCCGATCACACCGACCACCTGATACTGCGGGCCGGGCCCGGCCCGGACGTTGAGATCGGTTGTCGCCGAAACTGCGGTTTCAGCCAGCGCAACGCCCGAAAAAGCAAGCAAGCCGGCAGCTGCGGTCGATACGAAAAGATTTTTGTGCATAGTGTCAAACTCCATTTATGTGTCCCTCGACGAAGGCAACGGCGACCAACGCTTTGGGTTCCGGGGGTGCGGTGGCGCGCGCTAACAATTTGTTGCGGATGATGTCAGTGGGTGCGGGCGCAATCGAACGACGTCGCGTGCAAGGGGCCTGATCGCGCGTGCATTTCTGGCGATTGCGGCCATGCAGCCGTGACAAGTCCGCATTTCGCTGGCAAGGTCCCGGCCGAGGGACTTGGTTCACGAAATTCAGGAGAAGACGATGGCGTTTTTTGCCAAGGGTAAGATGGTGGCGGTGGCAAGCGCGGCCTTGATAAGCTTGATGACGGGCGCCGTTCAGGCGGCCTCGTGCGGCGATTCTGCTGCCGGGTTCGAGCAGTGGAAGGCCGAGTTCGCCAGCCAGGCCAAGGCTTCAGGGGTGAAGCGCGAGGGCCTGTCGGCGCTCGCCGGTGCGAAATACGCCACCGCTACCATCAAGGTCGACCGCGCCATTCACAAGGCCTTCAGCGGCTCGGTCGAATCTTTCATGCAGCGCCGCGGGGCCAGCACCATCATCTCCAAGGGCCGTAAGCTGAAGCAGGCGAATGCGGCACTCTTCAACAAGATCGAACGCACCTACGGCGTGCCGCCTGGCGTGATCCTCGCCATCTGGGGCATGGAGACGGGCTTCGGCTCATTCATGGGCAAGCAGAACACCGTCTCGGCGATCCTGACCCTGGCCTATGATTGCCGCCGCCCGGCCTTTTTCGAGCCGCATGCGATTGCCGCCCTGAAGCTGGTGGATCGCGGCGCGCTCAGCGCAGGCTCGGTCGGCGCCGCGCATGGCGAGATCGGCCACACCCAGTTCCTGCCGGGGAACGTCCTGAACTACGGCGTCGGCAACATGAACCTGCGCGACAGGAACACGGCGCTTGCCTCAACCGCCAACTTCCTGCGGGCTCACGGCTGGCAGCCCGGCGTCGGCTATGATGGAAATATGGGCGCGATCGCCGGATGGAATTCAGCGAGCGTCTATCAGCAGGCGATCGCCCGCATGGCCGCGGCTATCGACGGCTAGACGCTCCGGCTGCGAAATGAAAAAAGGCCCGGCGCAAAGCCGGGCCTTTTTGTCGAGACTTCGATGGTACTCAACTCTGCCGCTTGCGGGCGGCAAGCGTGCGCAGGCGCAGGCCGTTGAGGCGAATGAAGCCCTCGGCGTCCTTCTGATCGTATGCGCCGCGGTCATCCTCGAAGGTGACAAGCGCATCGGAATAGAGCGATTTCGGTGACCGCCGTCCTGTGACGATGACATTGCCCTTGTAGAGCTTCATCCGGACTTCGCCCTCGACGTCGTCCTGGCTCCTGTCGATCATCGCCTGCAGCATCTCGCGCTCCGGCGAAAACCAGAAGCCGTTGTAGATGAGTTCCGCATAACGCGGCATGAACTCGTCCTTCAGATGCGCGGCGCCGCGGTCGAGCGTGATCGATTCGATGGCGCGGTGGGCGGCCAGCAGGATCGTACCGCCGGGGGTCTCGTAGACACCGCGCGATTTCATGCCGACGAAGCGGTTCTCCACCAGATCGAGGCGGCCGATGCCATTGTCGCGGCCGAGATCGTTAAGCGCGGCCAGCAGGCTGGCCGGCGACATGGTCTTTGCGTTCAGCGCGACGGGATCGCCCTTGGAAAATTGCACGGTGATCTCGGTGACGGCGTCGGGCGCATCCATCGGCGAAACGGTACGCTGGTGGACGAATTCCGGCGGCTCGACCCACGGGTCTTCGAGAACCTTTCCTTCGGACGATGAGTGCAGAAGATTGGCATCGACCGAAAACGGCGCTTCGCCCTGCTTATCCTTGGGAACGGGGATCTGGTGCTGCTCGGCGAAGTTGATCAGATCGGTGCGCGACTTGAAGCTCCAGTCGCGCCATGGCGCGATGACCTTGATATCGGGATTGAGGGCGTAGGCCGAAAGTTCGAACCGCACCTGGTCGTTCCCCTTGCCGGTGGCGCCGTGGGCGACGGCGTCCGCGCCGACCTCCTTGGCAATGTCGACGAGATGCTTGGAGATAAGTGGCCGCGCAATCGAGGTGCCGAGCAGATAGGTGCCTTCATAAATGGCGTTGGCCCGGAACATCGGAAACACGAAATCGCGCACGAATTCCTCGCGCAGATCCATGACGCGGATGTCCTTGATGCCCATCATCTCGGCCTTGCGGCGCGCCGGCTCAAGTTCGCCGCCCTGCCCGAGATCGGCGGTGAAGGTCACCACTTCGGCGCCGAGTTCGGTCTGCAGCCATTTCAGGATGATGGAGGTGTCGAGCCCGCCCGAATAGGCGAGGACAACCTTCTTGACGTCTTTCCACTTGCTCATCGTGCTTGCCGGCCACCCCTGTCGGCGCCCGCGGCGCCCGTTGAAATCGCGCGCACTATTAGCAGGAACGCGCCGCCGGGCAAGGTCCCGAAGGTTGACGCCAGACCCTGACCCTAGAACCTGCCGCGGAACAATTGCCGCCAAACGTCGTAGGAGGCGAGCGCCAGGCCGAAGGCACAGACGAGGAAAAGGTCGACCCGCTTCACCGACAGGGCGACGATGCCAAGGAAGATGGCGAAGAGCACCAGGGCGGCCAGCGCCATGATACGGTCTACGGTCACGGGCGGCTTCCTATCGTCCATAGAACATTCTCGGCAACCAGTAGGCGATGTCAGGGAAGACATAGAGAACGACCATGGTGATGAAGACCATCGCGACATAGGGCAGCGAGCCGGCAAATATCTGCGTCAGCCGCACATGCGGTGGCGCTATGCCCTTCAGATAATAGGCCGACATGGCCATCGGCGGGGTCAGGAAGGATGTCTGCAGGTTGAGCGCGATCAGGATGCCGAAGAACAGCGGGTCGATGTCGAAAAGCGGCAGCAGCGGCAGAAATATGGGAACGAAGATGATGATGATCTCGGACCATTCCAGCGGCCAGCCGAGCAGGAAGATGATAAGCTGGGCAAGCAGCAGGAACTGCAGCGGCGTCATGTCGAGCCCGACCACGAATTCGCGCACCACCTGCTCGCCACCCAGGTAGGAGAAGACCGAGGAAAAGGTCCAGGAGCCGACGAACAGCCAGCACACCATCGCGGTGGTCCGGACGGTGAGATAGACGGATTCCTGCAGCCGCTTCCAGGTCAGCGCGCGGTAGGCGGCGGCCAGAACCAAGCCGCCCAGAGCGCCGATCGACGCCGCCTCGGAGGGCGTGGCGAGGCCAAAAAGGATTGCGCCGAGCACGGACAGGATGAGGATCGCCAGCGGGAAGAACGAGGTGAGCAGCATCCAGGCGAGCCTGGCGCCCGGGATCGGGACCTCCGGTTCGGGCGGCTTGGGCGCGAGCTTAGGCTGCAGCATGGCGCGGCCGACAATGTAGACGAGATACATGCCGGCGAGCAGAAAACCTGGCAGCAATGCGCCGGCATAGAGCCTCACGATCGAGACGCCCGATGCCGCGGCATAGACGATCAGCATGATCGAAGGCGGGATGAGGATGCCTAGCGTGCCGCCGGCGCAAATCACGCCCGAGGCGAACCGTTCGTCATAGCCGGCCTTGAGCATAGCGGGCAGGGCGAGCAGGCCCATCAGGGTGACGACCGCGCCGACAATGCCGGTGGCGGTGGCGAACAGCGCGCAGGTGACAAGGGCCGCCACTGCCATGGAGCCCGGCACCCGTCGCGTGGCGATGCTGAGCGTATCGAACAGGCGGTCGACGATGTTGGCCCGTTCGACAATGTATCCCATGAACAGGAACAGCGGAATCGCTGTCAGCACATCGTTGGCCATCACTGAATAGGTCTGGTTGACGAAGAGGTCGAAGATGCGATTGTCGAAGATGTGCCGCATGCGGTCGGCGTCAAAATAGGCGTAATAGCCAAAGCCGATACCCATCGCCATCAGGGTGAACGCGATGGGAAAGCCGAGCATGATCACGAGGATGAACAGGCCCAGCATGAAGATTGCGGTTTGCGGGTCGGTCATCGGTCTTGTCCCTTCGGCCGCACGACATCGATGGCTTCCGAACCGTGTTTGAGCGCCGCCATGCCTTCGCGCTGCAATACTGCTTCAAGCTCCTCGACATCGTCGTCCGGCGTCGGCCAGACGCCGGTGCGCATGGTGACAATGCAGCGGAAAACCTGCGCGATGCCCTGCAGGAAGAGCAGGATTCCGGCGGCGATGATGACCGTCTTGAACTGAAAGATCGGGATGTTGGCGGGGCTCATGACGCTGACTTCGAGATAGCGCCAGGAGCGGCCAGCATAGCGCCATCCGGAAACGACGAGCGCAATCACGCCGGGGAAGAAGAACAGAAAATACAGGACGAATTCCAGCTTCGCCTGGGTCGCCGGCTTGAGCAGGCGGTAAACGAAATCGCCGCGCACATGGCCGTCGCGCGACAAGGTGTAGGCACCAGCCATCATGAACATGGTGCCGTACATCATGTATGACAGGTCAAAGGCCCACGGCGTCGGGGCGTTGAGCACGTAGCGCACGAACACCTCGTAGGCGACGCCGAACGTCATCAACATGACGCACCAGCCGAACACCTTGCCAAACCATGCCGACAGCTTGTCGGCGAAACGAATGTAGCTTTCCATCGCTTGTCCGATTATGCGGCCCGCCGCAGCAGATTCAGGCGAGGCCGACCGTGGCCCCGCCTGAAGACTATCCCCATGCCGTGTTCACGGCGGCGAATCGCACTCAGATCTTGTTCGGGAAATAGTGCTGATAGGCCAGCTTGTAGTCGGGTGCGTTCTGCAGGCTGTAGAAAACGACGCGTTCGCACCAGGCTTTCTGGCTGTCGACGACCTTGGCGAAGAACGGGTCTTCCATCAGCGGCGGCAGGATCTTGTCCCAGGCCTCCAACTGTGCCTGCAGCACCGAGTCCGGCGTCCGCTTGACGTTGACGCCGTTCTCCGTCTGCAGCTTGGAAAGATCCGAGGAATACTGATCCATGGCCTTCGCAAAATTCGCAAGATGGGCCGACTCGACGCCGTATTTGAGGATTGCCTGCAGATCGGGATCGAGGCTCTCGAACTTGTCCTTGTTGAAGATGTACTCGAAGGACTCCGAGGCCTGGTGGTAGGAGGCCAGCATGTAGTTCTTGGCCACGTCCTGGGCGCCGAAGCGCATGTCCGACGTCGGGTTGTTGAACTCGAAAGCGTCGATCACCCCGCGCTCCATGGCCGGGACGATTTCGCCGCCCGGAAGCTGCGCCACGGAGGCGCCCATCGCCTGGAACAGATCGGCGGCCAGGCCGACGGTCCGGTATTTCAGACCGGCAATCTGGCTGGCGTCGGTGATTTCGTTCTTGAACCAGCCGAGCGGCTGGGCCGGCATCCCGAAACTGAGGAAGCCGACAATGTTGAGGCCGAGGACATCCTGGGTGAGCTCGCGATAATAGTCGTAGCCGCCGCCATGATAGAGCCAGGCGATCATCTGGTTGGCGTCGCCGCCAAAGACCGGACCCGTGCCAAACAGCGAGGCCGCCTTGTTCTTGCCGTACCAGTAGACCGGCACTGTGTGGGCGCAGTCGATCAGCCCGTCATGGCAGGCGTCCTGCACGGCAAAGGCAGCGACCACGGCGCCCGCCGGCAAAAGGTCGATCTTGATGCGTCCACCCGACATGGCCTCGACACGTTCGACATACTGGCCGGCCATTTCCTGGAAAACGTCCGACGACGGCCAGGACGATTGCATCTTGAGAACGATAGGGGCCTGCGCAAGCACGGCTGGAGCCGCCAGCGTGGCGCCGGCAGCCACTGTCCCGCCAATGGCGGATGTTTTCAGAAACCTGCGGCGTGAAATCTGATCCTTGGACATTCTGCACCTCCCAATTTGCGTGTTCTTTTAGTTTGTTTTGCGAGGTCAGAATATGCATCGGAGCGCATGTTGCAAGCGCCAATTGAACCACATTGCCAAATCCCAAATGCAAGAGATCGGCAGCCGATCGTCTTATGCGTTGCGGTCTTATTCGTTCGTCTTAATACCTTCGTATGATACCTATGCTTGAGAATGCGCCCGGCGCATGCGTGACCGAGCAAAAGATGTTGAGCCAATATTGGTGCGCTGCAATATCATTGCTGCGTTGCGGCTTGGGTGATCCGCGCCATGCGGGATGGCGACAAAGCCGCGGTCGAACTATAGGCTGACCGCTTTCCGACCGGGGCCCCCATGTCTTTCATCCCAACTTCGCCAGTGCTGATCCAGTTCGCGGTTGCTTCGATTATCCTGGCTATCACGCCTGGCCCCGACATGACGCTTTTCGTCAGCCGAGCGCTCAGCCAGGGCCGCGCTATCGGCTTTGCATCGATGGCCGGCGCGCTGACCGGAACACTGGTTCACACCACACTGGTGGTCGTAGGAGTGTCGGCCCTGATAGTGGCCTCCCCGGCCGCCTTTTTCGCGCTGAAAATCTTTGGCGCCGGCTATCTGGTTTTCCTCGCGTATCAAGCGCTCCGCTCCGGGTCGGCCTTTACGCCGGCGAAGAAGAGCGGGCCGCGACTTTCGATGGTCAGAAGCTTTTCGACCGGCCTCGGCGTCAATCTTCTCAATCCCAAGATCATCTTGTTCTTCATGACGTTCCTGCCGCAGTTCGTGTCACAGCACGATCCCGACGCGCCGGGGAAACTGTTTTTCCTCGGAATGATGTTCGTGGTCGTTTCGGTACCGGTAACTGCGCCAATGGTACTTGCGGCGGAACGGTTCTCCGCCGCCATGACGCGCAACCCGCGCGTGACGCGCGCTGTCGACTACCTCTTTGCAGGCGTGTTTTCGGCGTTTGCGCTCAAAATCCTGACGGCCCAGGCGAGATAGGCCGGCGCAACTTTTAGCCTGACGTGTTGCTTTTCTACGCTAGTTCACGGGGTTGAGGCTGGATAAATTCCTGCCGGATTTGCGTGGAGACGGCATGTTCAGGAACCTTCTTATGGCTTCGGCCGCCCTTGCCGCCATGGTCGGCCAGGCCGAAGCCGAAAACGCAGGCTATGACTGGTCGGGCTTCTATGTGGGTGCCCAAGGCGGGTACGTCCACTCCTCTGCGGACTTCAGCGGCGGCGATGTGGTGTCAGCTGGCGAGCGCCGCAACAACGGGTTCGTCGCCGGGATATATGCCGGGCACGACTGGCAGGAAGGCCGCCAGGTTTTCAGCGTCCTGGCCGACCTCGACTATGTCGGCGTTGACGACCTCGTGCTGGACGGCGTCGACCCGTCTGCTCCCTTCGGCGGCAAGGCGGAATCCTACACGTACGATGTGGACTGGCTGGCGACGGCGAGGGCCAGGGCAGGCTACGTGCCAAGCGAACGGCTTCTGGTTTACGCGACCGGCGGTCTTGCGTTCGCCCATCTAAAAGCGACTGGCGAGGAGCAATTCTTCTTCAACACCTTCAAATCTTCCAATTCAAATGTGGAGGTTGGCGGCGTTTTTGGCCTGGGGGCCGAACTGGCGCTCACCCAAAACTGGTCGGTGAAGACGGAATATCTCCACTACGACTTCAACAGTATCCAGATCAGCGCTGGCAAAGGAGCGCCGGGCTTCGACCCGTCGCTGGATACGGTGAAGGTCGGCCTATCCTTTCGTTTCGGCCCTTAGCGGCGTCTGCTCAGCGCAACCGGCGCGACGACGGGTCGTAGCCCGGCCCGCCAAAGGGCGCGGCGACGCCCGCCTCGAGAGCCTTTACGTCGCGCTGGATGAATTCGTCGCGGGTCAGGCCGAAAACCAGCTGGTCGAGACGCTCGCCAGTGCGGCCGTCAATGCGGTGGGACCGCAGCGTTCCCTCTTGGACAAGCATGCTGCCACGGCAGGCGGCCACCGCCGCTGCGTTGCGGGCGAGGGGCTGGAAGGTCAGCTTCTCCATCTTCCGGTCGATGAAGAAGTGGCGAACCATGATGGTACTGGCGTCGATCGCAACGCCCAGCTTGCGGCTTTGGGCTTCACCTATGACGATGTGGAGCGAGCCGACTTTGTGGCGCAGGTCGATCTCCAGCATCATCAGACCGAGCGGCGCGTCGTCCGACTTGCGGCGGATGACGACGAGGTTGCGCCTGAGATTGTCGAAGCTCGCGACGTAGGTGCGGAAGGCGTCCAGGCCCATGGCCATGCGCGGCGCGTTCAGCCCTTCCATGACTTCCGGCGCGACCAACCAGTCGGCGATCTGTGGCGTCACTTCTTCGGGCTTCAGCGTGCGGACGCGGTGCCGGTCGCTCCAACGGTCGACGAAGACCGGCTTCAGCCGCGCCGCGGAGAGCGGCGTGACCAGGGGAATGGCAGTCGGCTTGAGGCCAGGTTTCGGCATCTTCGGCATGGGTCAATCCATGCGAGGCGGTACCGTCTGCGTCAAGTCCCTCGTCCGTCGGCGGCATCCGCCGGCTGGCGCACCGTCCGCCAGCTGCCGGCCGAGCGGCCGGCGACGAGCCAATAGGCGATAGCGCCAAACATGCCATCGGCGATCAACGCCAGGGCGAGTCCGGGATGGGAAACGGAATCTTCCCCGGTCTG
>JBKJRE010000449.1:0-8015 GCA_046594775.1 Rhizobiaceae bacterium
GTCCGAGGCCGGCGAGCTTCTTCAGCGCATAGGTCACGACATGCGTGTCCTCGATGTTGAACATCATGCAGATGTCGGCGAGCGTCTTTTCGCGGTGGCGGTGATTGGCTGCGTGGAGAACGAGCACATCGACCGGCGCCAGACCGGCAAGCCCGGCCGCGCCCATGCAGCGGACTGTCCACCGCTGGAAGGCATTGCCGAGAATGGTCAGCGCGAATTCCAGCTCCGAGAGCGCCGGCATGTCGCCATCCGCAAGATGTGCCGCCGAAACGACGGGACCTATGGCTGACGATGGCTTGTCCATGATGCTTTTCCTATACGATTTATCGACGAAACATTGACGTAATGTCATCGTTCTGATTTGTACCCGGTTTCGCCGTAAAGTCCACGGAAACAGCCGGAGAGTTCGATGAACGCAGGAAAATGGGATTTCTGGATCGACCGCGGCGGCACCTTCACCGACATCATCGGCCGCGATCCCGAAGGCGCGCTGCATCCGCGAAAGCTGCTTTCCGAAAACCCCGAGGCCTACAGCGACGCCGCCATCCAGGGCATTCGCGACCTGCTCGGCCTGGCCGCCAGCGGCACCATCCCCGCCGGCCTCATCGGCGACATCAAGATGGGCACGACGGTCGCCACCAACGCGCTGCTCGAGCGCAAGGGCGACCGTGTCCTGCTGCTCATCACCAGGGGTTTTCGCGACGCGCTGAAGATCGCCTACCAGGCGCGGCCGGACATTTTCGCCAAGGAGATCATCCTCCCCGAGCAACTCTACGAGCGCGTCATCGAGGTCGAAGAAAGGGTGCGGGCCGACGGTAGCGTCGAAAAGCGGCTCGACGTCGCCTCTGTGAAATCGCAGATCGAACAGGCCCGGGCGGACGGCATCGACGCTGTCGCCATCGTCTTCATGCATGCGTGGAAATACCCCGAGCATGAACGGGCCGTGGCCGATGTATGCCGCAGTATCGGCTTTTCCCAGCTTTCGGTCAGCCACGAGGTCTCTCCGCTGGTCAAGCTCGTCGGTCGCGGCGACACGACAGTCGTCGACGCCTACCTCTCGCCCATCCTGTCGCGCTATGTCAGCCGCGTCGCGGGGGAACTGGGGATCAAAACGCGGAATGTCGCGGCCGGGCCCTCATCCCCTGCCGGACCTTCTCCCCGTGAAGAACGGGTAGAAGGTATGGGTGAGGGGCAGGACCAGCCACGCCTCATGTTCATGATGTCGTCGGGCGGCCTTACCTCCGCTGACATGTTCCAAGGCAAGGACGCGCTTCTGTCGGGTCCCGCAGGCGGCGTGGTGGGCATGGTCGAGACCGCGAGGCTTGCCGGCTTCGACAAGGCGATCGGCTTCGACATGGGCGGCACGTCGACGGATGTCGCGCACTATGACGGCGAGTACGAGCGCGCCTTCGACACCGAAGTTGCAGGCGTGCGCGTGCGCGCGCCGATGATGCGCATTCACACGGTCGCGGCCGGCGGTGGCTCCATCCTGCATTTCGAGGCCGGACGCTTTCGCGCTGGCCCGGATTCGGCTGGCGCCTCGCCCGGCCCGGCCTGCTACCGCCGTGGCGGTCCGCTTGCCGTCACCGACGCCAACGTCATGCTGGGCAAGCTGCAGCCTGACTTCTTTCCGGCGATCTTCGGCCCCGGCCAGGACCAGTCGCTCGATGTCGAGATTGTGCGCGAGCGCTTCGCCGCCATGGCTGGCGATATAGGCGATGGTCGCTCGCCCGAAGCGGTCGCCGAAGGCTTCGTGACGATAGCCGTCGAAAACATGGCAAACGCCATCAAGAAGATTTCGGTCCAGCGCGGCTACGATGTCACCGAATATCTGCTCAACTGCTTCGGTGGCGCCGGCGGCCAGCATGCCTGCCTGGTCGCCGACGCGCTGGGCATGGAGGCAGTCCTCATCCATCCATTCTCCGGCCTCCTCTCCGCCTATGGGATCGGGATGGCGAGCGTCTTCGCCTCGCGCCAGCAAGGCCTGATCCGGCCGCTCGCGACCGAGACGGTCAGCGACCTCGACGCCACCATCCAGACCCTGCATGATGCGGTTTTCGAGGAGATGCAGCTGCAGGGCGTGCCCAAGGGAGAAGTCGTCTGGCGCCCCAACCTCCACATTCGCTATGACGGCACCGACACCGCCCTGCCGGTCAACTTCACCAGCCGCTCGATCGATGAGGCGCGCAGGGCGTTCGAGACGGCGCACAAGGCGCAATTCGGCTTCGTCTATGACGACAAGCCGATGGTCATCGAGACCGTCGAGGTCGAGGCGCATGACGGCCGCGTTGCCAGCCGCGCCGAGACTGACCGCGAGCTTGCCGGGCGTGAACCGGAAGCTGCCGAAATCCGGCCGGTCTTCTGCAACGGCGAATGGCGCGACGCTGCCGTGCACCGGCGCGCGAGACTGTCATGCGGCAACCATGTCAACGGCCCGGCGCTGATCATCGAGAGCCACCAGACCATCGTCGTCGAACCCGGCTGGCAGGCCGAAATCACCGCCAAGGACCATGTGTTGCTGCGCCGGGTCGAGAAGAAGCTCCGCCAGGCAGCCCTGGGCACCGAAGCCGATCCGGTGATGCTCGAGGTATTCAACAACCTTTTCATGTCGATTGCCGAGCAGATGGGCGTGACGCTGCAGAACACCGCCTACTCCGTCAACATCAAGGAACGGCTCGACTTCTCCTGCGCAGTGTTCGATCGCGATGGCGCGCTCGTCGCCAATGCGCCGCACATGCCGGTCCATCTGGGCTCGATGGATCGGTCGGTCGAAACCATCATCAGGCTCAACGCCGGCGACATCCACCCCGGCGACGTTTTTGCGCTCAACGCCCCCTATAATGGCGGCACGCATCTGCCCGACATCACGGTCGTCACCCCGGTATTCGACGATGCCGGCCAGGAGATCCTGTTCTACTCGGCCTCCCGTGGCCACCATGCCGATGTCGGCGGCACCGCGCCCGGCTCGATGACGCCGCTCGCCACGACGGTGGACGAGGAAGGCGTGCTGATCGACAATTTCCGCATCGTCTCGCGCGGCAAGTTCCAAGAGGCCGAGCTCCACTCGATACTGACCGACCATCCCTACCCGGCGCGCAACCCGCACCAGAACATTGCCGACCTGAAGGCCCAGATCGCCGCCAACGAAAAAGGCGTCGCCGAACTGAGAAGGATGATCGCGCATTTCGGGCTCGATGTGGTCGAGGCCTATATGGGCCACGTCCAGGACAATGCCGCCGAGAGCGTGCGCCGCGTACTGGAGCGTCTGCCGGATGCTTCCGAATATGAATACCCGACCGACACCGGCCAGGTGATAAGGGTCAGGATCACCGTCGATCGCGCCATGCGCGAGGCGACCGTCGATTTCACCGGCACCTCGCCCGTGATGAAGAACAATTTCAACGCCCCAGAGCCGGTGGCGCGCGCCGCCGTCCTCTATGCCTTCCGCGTCATGGTCGAGGACATGATCCCGATGAATGCCGGCTGCCTGAGGCCGATCAACATCATCATACCCGACGGCTGCATGCTGCGCCCCGCCTATCCGGCGGCGGTCGTGGCCGGCAATGTCGAGACCTCGCAGCACGTCACCAATGCCATGTTCGGCGCCATGGGTGCGCTTGCCAATGCCCAGGGCACGATGAACAACCTGACCTACGGCAATGAAAAATATCAGTATTACGAGACCATCTGTTCAGGGTCTCCGGCTGGCCGGATGAACAGCGGCCGCGGTTTTGACGGCACGTCCGGCGTCCACACCCATATGACCAATTCGCGCCTTACCGACCCGGAAGTGCTCGAACTGCGCTTTCCAGTTCTGCTCGAGGATTTCCACATCCGCAAAGGTTCCGGCGGCAGGGGCAAGTTCCACGCCGGAGACGGCACCAGGCGCACCATCCGCTTTCTGGAGCGCATGGAATGCGCCATCCTGTCGTCGCACCGCAACCGCCCGCCCGAGGGGCTGGACGGCGGCGGCTCGGGCGAAGTTGGCAAGACGGAGGTTCGTCGCGCCGATGGCACCATCGAAATTTTGCGCGCCTGTGACCAGACCTTCCTGGAGCCGGGCGAAGCGGTCATCGTCACCACGCCGACGCCGGGGGGATTTGGGCGGGAATGATTGAGCAGCCCAGCGCAAAACTTGCGGCTGTCAGGCCTCACCTGTCTTTCTTTGTGACAACCCGCCTCCGGACCGGCGCCGGATTGTCGCCGTCCGGCTTTTTTGGCCAGCCTTCACGCTGCGAACCGCGCAGCCCATCGGTTTCTTCCGACTGGTCGTGGAAAAGCAGCACCTTGGGTGTCGAACGGCATGTCGATTCCGGCCCTGTCGAGCGCCTTCTTGATCGTCTCGAGAACACCCGAACGGACATGAACCACATCCGTCCGCAGCGAATTCGTCCACCAGCGCACGCGCAGATTGACCGTGGAGGACGCGAGATCCCATACCAGGACTTCCGGGGCAGGCTCCTTCTCTACTCCGTCCACTTCGGCAAGGCATTCGAGGATCGTTTCACGCGCAACATCGATTGAATCGCCATAGCCGATGCCGACATCGTAGTCGCTGCGGCGCTTTTCATGCGCGGTATTGACGGTTACCGCGTTGGAATAGACCTCAGCGTTCGGCACGATGATGTCGCGCCCGTCATAGGTTGCAATGATGGTCGCCCGGGTCTCGATTCGTCGCACCGTTCCCTCGTAGCCGTTGATGACGATCTGGTCGTTCAGACGAAAGGGCTGCCTGAGCAGCAGCAGAAGTCCGGCCAGCCAGTTCTGCAGAATATCCTTGAAAGCAAAACCGATCGCGACCGACCCGATGCCGAGTCCCGCCACAAGATCTCCGGGCTTCAGCGACGGAATAACGATGGTCAAAGCGATCAACCCGCCGGCAACAATTACAACCCAGCGCAGGAAGGAGCCCAGGACCTCCCCGAGATTGGTGCGGTCGCGTCGCTTGGCCCATGCGATAAAACTGCGTTTGACGATCCAGGCTGCCAGCAGGAACAGGGCAAACACCACAACCGCCACGGCTATGTTCGGCAGCAGCCGCTGAAACGCCACGACCCACGCTTCAACCTTTCCAAGGACAAACGCGGGATCGATCGGGATGGCCTGATCTATTGTCTCGGGCCCGGACGGTGTGTTGTCTTGTGCGAAAGCCGGCATGGTCTCCCAAGCTCCAAGACAAGCTGCCCTGCCCCGAATTCTAATGATGGTATGATTGTGGCAACGTCCTGATTGCCCGTTCGTTCCGCGCCGCCTGCCAGCCCGGTCCGTCTCCCGTAGCTGCGCCTGCGCCAGTGTCTCGCCGAATTCGATGTGACGCCACCGGATTCACCACGTGAGGCACTCGATTCGGAATGCCAGCATGTCGGCGCAAGTCTTCGTTTTGGATCGCTTTATCTTGGCTGTGCCATACGCGCGGTCGCAACCGCCACGAGCGTGGAACATACACCCCGCCCGATCGACGGTCATGCTTCTGCCATCAATTTGCTCCCATTGACCGACAAATTCGACGCCGGTCGGGCGCGATCAACCGATTGTCAACCATGATGGGTGATGAATGGGCCGCGCTCTGCTATGGTGTCGGGCGGTTTTGGCGGCGGCAAGCCGCCTCGGAAATCTCGGGGACAGATGCTGAACCGGTATATTCGCACTCAGGCGGCCCGCTACGGAACACGGGCACTCAGGCGCATCGCAGTGTCGAGCCTGCTCGCCATGCTATCGGCATGTACCTATGTCGACAGCCTGACCACCGGCTTCGCGCCGTCCTCCGACTCGACAGAGGTGGCGGCGAGCCACCCACGTTTTTCCGACAGTGACCCGCATAAATGGGAAGGCGGCGCACCGTGGCTTTACGCTGTTCACGGCACCGACGTCTCGAAATACCAGGCCTCGGTCAACTGGCATCAGGCCAAGGCCAGCGGCGTCTCCTTCGCTTTCATCAAGGCGACCGAAGGCGGCGACCGTGTTGACGACCTTTTCAACGAGCATTGGCGCAAGGCCAAGGCGGCCGGCGTACCGCGCGCTGCCTATCATTTCTACTATTTCTGCCGGCCCGCTGCCGAGCAGGCGCGCTGGTTTATCGACAACGTGCCGAAAGAGAAAGGCGCGCTGCCACCTGTTCTCGACATGGAGTGGAACCCGCAATCGCCAAGCTGCAAGCTTCGGCCCGACCCCGCGACCGTGCGCAGTGAAATGCGCATTTTCCTCTCCATCGTTGAAAAGCACTATGGCAAGAAGCCGATCATCTATACCTCGGTCGACTTCTTCGAGGACAACGGCCTGTCCGGCTTCCGCGGCTATCCCTACTGGCTGCGCTCGGTCGCCGGCCACCCCAATGAGAAATATTCCGGCCACCCCTTCACCTTCTGGCAATACACCGGCACTGGCGTCATTCCCGGCATCAGGGGCGACGCCGATATCAACGTCTTCAACGGCGACATGAAGGCGTGGAAGAAATGGCTGAAGGCAAACGCCGCCTGATCCACACCGCGACGGATCGTTTTCTCCTTCCGCCCATTATTGATCAGAATGCAACCAGGAGAACGCCCATGGGAATTCCGATCAGACCGCTTGCGGCGTTCCTTCTTGCGATTTCACCGGCCTCGGCCATGGCGCAGCAGTGCGGTGGCGACTTTGCCGCCTGGCGCGCCGTGGTGAAGGCCGAAGCCATCGCGGCAGGGGTTGGCGAAACAGGCCTCGCGGCTCTGGCCAATGCCTCCATCGACCAGAGAGTGCTTGACCGCGACCGCGCGCAGGGCGTCTTCAACCAGACCTTCGCCGAGTTTTCGGGCCGCATGATCAACGACTACCGGCTGAAGAACGGCGCGGCCAACCTGCGGAAATACGGCAGCGTCTTCGCCCGCGCCGAGCAGGAATTCGGCGTGCCGGGTCCGGTCGTTGCGGCATTCTGGGCGCTGGAAACCGACTTCGGCGCCGTGCAGAGCGATTTTCTCACGCTGAATGCTGTAACCACGCTCGCTTACGACTGCCGCCGCCCGGAATTGTTCCGGCCACAGCTTGTGCCGCTGCTGACCCTGATCGATCGCGGCATTGTGCCGGCCGACACCAAGGGCGCATGGGCCGGCGAAATCGGCCAGACACAGATCCTGCCGTCGGACTATCTGCTGCGCGGCGTCGACGGCGACGGCGACGGCATGGTCGACCTGCGCCGCAGCGCCCCCGACGTCATCATGACCACAGCCAACAAGATCGAGCACCGCGGCTGGAAGCGCGGCGAGCCCTGGATGCAGGAGGTCCGCATCCCCGACCAGCTGCCGTGGCACGAAACCGGCCGCACCAACAAGCTGCCGCTTTCGCAATGGGCCGAATGGGGCGTCACCAACCGCGACGGCAGCCCGCTCGTCGATAACGGCTTGAAGGCCGGCCTTGTCCTGCCCATGGGTCACAAAGGTCCGGCCTTCCTGACCTACGACAATTACGACATCTATCTCGAGTGGAACCAGTCCTTCATCTACACGCTGACGGCGGCCCATCTGGCCTCCCACCTCGCCGGCGATCCAGCCTTCGACCGCCGCAGTCCGGAAGAAGGGCTTGTCGGCGAAAGCATGAAGCTGCTGCAGCAGAAACTGGTCGACCGCGGCTACGATGTCGGCGGGGTTGACGGCATTCTGGGCACCAACACGCGCGAGGCCGTGCGCCAGGAGCAGGACCGCCTCGGCCTGCCTGTCGACGGCTGGCCGACGCCGGCGCTGCTGGCCAACCTCTGAGCCGCTAGATGTGGAGCCTCAACAGGTTGTCCTTGGTTAGGGCGAGGCGACTGATTGGTGTTTTGGACTTTAGGCTGCCGTGAGGTCGATGCCAATTGTATCTGTGTACCCAGGCGGGAAGTTCCACGGCGCGGTGATTTGATGTCGGATAGGCAATGGCGTAGGCCCATTCGCGCAACGCCGTCTGGATGAAGCGCTCGGCCTTGCCATTGGTCTTGGGCGTATAGGGTCTTGTCGTGATGTGCTTGAGGCCGAGATCGCGGCAGGCCTTGGCGAAAGCCTTCGATCTGT
>JBKJRE010000484.1:0-8737 GCA_046594775.1 Rhizobiaceae bacterium
ATCGAGGAAACAGAATCGCTTCAATCTAACCTTGAAGCGCTCTAGGCTGCCGCCTTGCGCGCCAGCCTGGACTTGATGCTTGCGACGTCGGCGCGCGGCGTGGCGGCAAACAGCGTCCTGGTATAGTCGTGTTTTGGGTCGGCGAAGACTTCGTCGCGCGAGCCGTATTCGACCGCTTCGCCGAAATACATCACCATCACGTCGTCGGCGATATAGCGAACCACCGACAGATCGTGGCTGATGAAGACGTAGGTCAGCTCAAATTCGTCCTGCAGATCGGCGAGCAGGTTCAACACCTGGGCCTGAACCGACAGATCAAGCGCCGAAACAGGCTCGTCGAGGACGAGCAGGCTGGGGTTGAGCATCAGCGCGCGGGCAATGGCGATGCGCTGGCGCTGGCCGCCCGAAAACATATGCGGATAGCGATGGAAATGCTCGGGCTGCAGGCCGACCTTGAGCAGCATCTTCATGGCCAGGTCGCGCCGTTGGGCTGACGGCATGCCGGTATTGATGAGCAACGGCTCGCCGAGTACGTCGCCGATCTTCTGGCGCGGATTGAGCGAGCCATACGGGTTCTGAAAAACGATCTGAACCTTGCGCCGCATCTCGGAAGTCAGCTTCTGGCGCGCGATATCGATCTTGTCGCCGTCGATCAGCAGGTCTCCGGATGTGGCCGGGTCGATGAGTGTGATGATGCGCGCAAGCGTCGACTTGCCGCAGCCGCTCTCGCCGACGATAGCGAGCGTCTTGCCCTTTTCGACCGAGAAGCTGACGCCCTTTACTGCGTGAATGGTGCGGGATTTCGAGAAGACGCCGCCGCCGACATGATAGTCGCGGACCAGATTTCTGGCCTCGAGGACGGGAGCCGTCATTGCGGCATCTCCGCGAGGCCATCCTGCTCGGGTACATAGTCGGCAATCGTCGGAAGACGCTTGCCGGTCGCATTGTCCGGCAGCGCCGACAGCAGTGCCCGAGTGTAGTTGCTCCTGGGGTTCTCGAAGAGCGACAGCACGTCAGCCTCCTCCATCTTTCGGCCCTTGTACTGGACCACGACGCGGTCGGCGGTCTCGGCGACGACGCCCATGTTGTGGGTGATCATGATCAGCCCCATGCCGTACTGTTCCTGCAGGCCCACCAGCAGATCGAGGATTTGCTTCTGGATAGTGACATCGAGGGCCGTGGTCGGCTCGTCGGCGATGAGCAGCTTGGGGTTGCAGGCGATGGCGATTGCGATCATCACGCGCTGGCACTGACCGCCCGACATCTGGTGCGGGAACGCGTCAAGCCGTTGCTCGGGGTCGGGTATGCCGACAAGATCGAGCAGTTCGATGGCACGCGCCCGGCGCTGGGCGCGATCCATGCCCATATGCACCGCCAGCACCTCCTCGATCTGGAAGCCGACCGTGAAGCACGGATTGAGGCTGGCCATCGGCTCCTGGAAGATCATGGCAATGTCCTTGCCGACGATCTTGCGCCGCTCCGCCGGACTCAAGGAGAGGAGTTCCACCCCATTGAAGCTCATCGTGTCGGCGCTCACTGTCGCGCTGTCCGGCAGCAGGCCCATGACGGCGAGCATCGAGACCGACTTGCCCGACCCGGATTCCCCGACAATGGCAAGTACCTCACGCGACTCGACCGAGAGATCGATGCCCCTCACCGCGAGAAACGGCCCGGAGCTGGTGTCGAAGGATACGATGAGGTTGCGGATTTCGAGAAGCGGCATGCCGTCACGACCTCTTCAGCTTGGGGTCGAGCGCGTCGCGCAGGCCGTCACCGATCAGGTTGATGGCGAGCACGGTGATGAGGATGGCGAGCCCGGGATAGGTGACAACCCAGGGCGCCCGCAGGATGAATTCGCGCGCCGAGGCGAGCATTGTACCCCATTCGGGCGTGGGCGGCTGCGCGCCCATGCCAAGAAAGCCGAGCGCGGCGGCCTCGAGGATGGCATTGGAGAAGGACAGCGTCGCCTGAACGATCAGCGGCGCCACGCAATTCGGCAGGATGGTGATCAGCATCAGGCGCAGATGACCGGCGCCCGCGACCCTTGCCGAAATCACATATTCGCGGTTCTTCTCGGCCATCACCGCGGCGCGCGTCAGGCGGGCGAAATGCGGCTGCAGCACGACAGCGATGGCCAGCATGGCGTTGAACAGGCCCGGCCCGAGAATCGCCACCAGAACGAGGGCCAGCAGCAGGGACGGAAAGGCCAGGATGATGTCCATGACGCGCATGATCAGGGCGTCCACCCAGCCGCGGAAATAGCCGGCGACGACTCCCAGAACGATGCCGCTGCTCAATGCGAAGACCACGACCATAAGGCCGATGAAAAGCGAATAGCGCGCGCCGTAGATCAGTCGCGAGAGAATGTCGCGGCCGATCGCGTCGGTGCCGAGCAGGAAGCTCGTGCTGCCGCCTTCGTGCCAGAAGGGCGGCGCAAGCAGCGCATCGCGAAACTGCTCGATGGGATCGTGCGGGGCGATCAGCGGCGCGAAGACCGCCACGATGATCAGCAGGCAGAAGACGACAAGGCCGATGACGGCGCCGTGGTTCATCGCAAAGTAGTGCCAGAATTCCGCCAGTGCGCTTGGGCGGGCATCGGCGGTCGGCGGCGTGGCGGCAGCGGTCTGGTTGCTCATCCCTGCCGCCTCACTGAACGCGAATGCGAGGATTGATGACGGCGTAGAGCACGTCAACGATCAGGTTGACGGCCATGACGATGAGCGCAATCAGCAGCAGGCCGCTCTGGACCACGACATAATCGCGCTTGCCGATGGAATCGATCATCCATTTGCCGATCCCTGGCCATGAAAAGATGGTCTCGGTGAGAATGGCGCCAGCTATAAGCGTACCGACCTGCAGGCCGATGGTCGTGACGACCGGGATCAGCGCATTGCGGAAAGCATGCAGGCCGATGACGCGGCGCGGCTCCAGGCCCTTGGCCCGCGCGGTGCGCACATAGTCTTCGCCCAGAACCTCGAGCATCGCCGAGCGCGTCTGGCGCGCGATGACGGCGAGCGGGATGGTGGCGAGCACGATCGACGGCAGGATCAGATGGCTGACCGCCGAGCCAAAGGCGCCGCTCTTGCCGGAGAGCAGGCTGTCGATCAGCATGAAGCCGGTGGTGGCGGGAAAGAAATACTGCAGCCCTATGCGGCCCGAGACCGGGGTCCAGCCGAGCGTTCCCGAAAAGAAGATGATGAGCAGCAGGCCCCACCAGAAGATCGGCATGGAATAGCCGGTCAGCGCCACGCCCATGGTCGCCTGGTCGAACCACGAGCCGCGCTTCACCGCCGCGAAAATGCCGGCGGGAATGCCGATGGCGATGGCGATGATCATGGCGATTGACGCCAGTTCAAGCGTGGCGGGAAACAGCACCGCGAATTCGCCGATGACCGGTCGCTTGGTGGCGATCGAAATGCCGAAGTCACCCTGAAGGACGCCGACCACATAGTCGAAATACTGCACCCAGATGGGCCGGTCATAACCGAACTGCTTGACCAGTTCGGCATAGCGCTCCGGGCTGACGCCGCGTTCGCCGGCGAGCGCAAGGATCGGGTCGCCGGGAAGAAGCCGCACGAAGGCGAAGGCGGCGAGCGAAATTCCAAAGACCGTCGGAACGATCAGAGCGAGTTTGTGAAGCAGGTAGCGAAGCATATCCAGAACCGGATGATGGCGCCGCCGAGATCCCGGCGGCGCCAGCTTTCTCGGTTTGCCTATTCGGCTATGTCAACGCCGTCGAAGCGATGAATGCCAAGCGGGTCCATGACGAAGCCCGTGACATTCTTGGTCATCGGCATGAACACCTTGGAGTGTGCAATCGTCAGCCACGGCGCCTCACGCTTGAACACGACCTGGGCTTCCTCGTAGATCTTGGTGCGCTCCGCAACGTCCGTGGTCGCCTTGCCCTTCTGCAGAAGCGCCTCGAATTCATCGTTGCACCAGATCGCATAGTTGGACTGTCCTACGGCGTCGCAGCCGAGCAGGAACAGGAAGTTGTCCGGATCGCCATTGTCGCCGGTCCAGCCGAGCTGCAGGGCGCCATCACGATCCTTGGCCTTGCCGCGGGTCCGGTATTCGGTCCACTCGTAGCTGACGATCTCGGCCTTCACGCCCACCTTGGCGTAGTCTGCCTGGATCAGCTCGGCGATGCGCTGGGCATTCGGGTTGTACGGCCGGCTGACCGGCATTGCCCAGATCTTCATCGAAAGATCCTTGACGCCGGCTTCTTCGAGCATCTTCTTGGCGGCTTCCGGATCGTAGGGATCGTCCTTGATGTCCTTGTTATAGGACCACATCGTCGGCGGGATCGGGTTGATCGCGACCTGGCCGGCGCCCTGATAGACGGCGTCGAGAATGGCCTGCTTGTTGACCGCCATGTTGAGCGCCTTGCGGACCTCCACCTTGTCGAAGGGCGGCTGCGTTGTGTTGTAGGCCATGTAGCCGATGTTCAGGCCTTCCTGCTCGTCAACCGTGAGGTTGGGATCGGCCTTTAGACCTTCAATGTCGGCCGGCGCCGGATAGGACATGATGTTGCACTCGCCGGCCTTGAGCTTCTGCGCGCGCACGGCCGGGTCAGTGGTGATGGCGAAGATCAGGTCGTCGATCTTCTGGCGGCCGCCATAATAGCCATCCCATGCGGCGTACCGGATGACGGCGTCGACCTGGTAGTCGACGAACTGGAAAGGCCCGGTGCCGATCGGCTTCTGCGTGAACTGTTCCTTGGTGCCGGCTGCTTCGAGCTGGTCGGCATATTCCTTGGAGACGATCGAGGCGAAATCCATGCCGAGGTCGGGCAGAAAAGCCACTTCCGGCTTGTTGAGAACGAACTTCACCGTCAGATCGTCGACCTTGACGATCTCTTTCAGCAGATCCGGGAAGCCCATGCCGTCGAAATATTCCCAGCCTGTGCCAGGCAGGTATTCGTTCCAAGGGTTGTCCTTTTTCCACTGACGCTCGAAGGAGAAAATCACATCGTCGGCGGTAAGATCGCGGGTCGGCGTAAAGTAATCCGTGGTCTGGAATTTGACGCCCGGCCTCAGCTTGAACGTGTATTCGAGCCCGTCGTCGGAAACTTCCCAGCTCTCGGCGAGCCCCGGCTCAATGGTCGTCTTGCCATGCTCGAACTCGACAAGCCGTGAATAGATGGTCCGCGACGAGGCATCGAAATCGTTGCCGCCACTCCACGGCGACGGGTCGAAGCCAGCGGGCGAAGCCTCCGAGCAGTAGACCAGCGTCTTGGCGTTGGCCACGCCGGCGAGGACGGTCGCGGCCATCAATGCGGCGGCGAAAGTCAGTTTCCTTATCATTGAATACTCCCTGATTTTGTTCCAGTTCCCTCAAGCAGACTGGAGAGCCGGCATATAACCACCCTTTTTCGCCGTTTGGAACTCCCCGTCCGTCTGCCGCAAGTAAGGCATGGTCAGTCCGCCAGGATCGCGGCCCCGCTCGGCACCGTAACGGTCAAAGACTTGCTAGTGCAGCCCGTGTCGCAATAGGTTGAGAGGGCTTGGCGTATTTCGGCCGCGTCGGCAGATTGGCGAGCCTTGGCGGCAAAGGGCTCCAAGGGCCGGACGACATAGCGGCAGACGCGGGTCGCGGGAGGAAATAGTTGGTAAAAACACCGAACAAGGCGCCTTCGGGTGCAAAAGCGGCCGCCAAAACGCCCGCGCCGAAAAGCGCGCCTGCCAAGACCAGAAAAACCGCCACCGGCAAGCCCGGCAGCGTCAAGCCATCCCCAGGCAAAAAGCCTCCCGCCAGGCCGCCAGCCGGGAACGCTTCGGCTAAGGCAAGCGCCTCAAAGACCGCCAGGCCGAGTGTCAAGGCCGCAAGCAAGCGCCGAGCGTCGAACGCGTTGATCGCGTTGATCGCTAAAGCGACCGGCTCCGTGGCGCATGGCAAGCCGTGGTTGAAAAACTATCCAGCCAATGTGCCGGCCGAGATCGCGCCGCCGAGCGCGGCATCGATCGGCGATCTTCTGGTCGGCGCCTGCAGGCAGTTCTCAGGACGCCCCGCCTTTTCCTGTATGGGCAAATCCATCAGCTTCGGCGAACTGGAGCGGCAATCGGCGGCATTCGGCAGCTGGTTGCAGAGCCGCGCCATCGCGAGAGGCGCGCGCGTCGCCATCATGATGCCGAACATACTGCAGTATCCGATTGCGATGATGGGCATCCTACGCGCCGGCTATACAGTGGTCAACGTCAACCCGCTCTACACGCCGCGCGAGCTTGAACACCAGCTCAACGATTCCGGGGCAGAAGCGATCGTCGTGCTCGAGAATTTCGCCAAGACGCTGCAGACCGTGCTTCCGAGAACGCAGGTCAAGCATGTCGTGATGGCGAGCCTCGGCGACATGCTCGGCCTCAAGGGATTGCTGGTCAATCTGGTGGTGCGACGGATCAAGAAGATGGTGCCGGCCTGGTCTTTGCCCGGCCATGTCGGCTTCAGTACCGCCCTCAAGGAGGGTGCCGAAAGGCCGTTCAAGCCGGAAAGGGTCAGCGCCGACGACATTGCCTTTCTTCAATATACCGGGGGGACGACCGGAGTCGCAAAGGGGGCGACGTTGCTGCACCGCAACGTGCTGGCCAATGTGGCGCAGCTGGCTCTGTGGATTGAAGAGGCCTTCGCGGGCAAACCGAAGCCGAGTGATCTCGTCTATATTTGCGCGCTGCCGCTTTACCATATCTTCGCCCTGACGGTGAATTCGATGATGGGCATCCAGCAGGGCGCGCACAACATACTGATCCCGAACCCGCGCGACATACCCACTTTCGTCAAGGAGCTGAAAAAGCAGCCGTTCCATATCTTTCCGGGTCTGAACACGCTGTTCAACGCCTTGCTGAACAACGAGGATTTCCGCGCGCTGGACTTCAAGCCGCTCCTTCTGACGCTGGGTGGCGGCATGGCGCTTCAAAAGGGGGTCGCCGAACGCTGGAAGGCGCTGACCGGCAACAACATTACGGAAGGCTACGGGTTGTCGGAAACCTCGCCCGTGGCGACAGCCAACAGGGTCAGCGGTAAGGAATTCACCGGCACGATCGGACTGCCCTTGCCGTCAACGGAAATCTCTATTCGCGATGATGACGGCCTGGAGATGCCGATCGGCGAGGTCGGGGAGATCTGCATCAAGGGTCCCCAGGTCATGAGAGGTTATTGGAACCGTCCGGATGAAACCGCCAAGGTCATGACACCGGACGGATTCTTCAAGTCAGGCGATATGGGTTTCATGGACGAACAGGGCTTTACCAAGCTTGTCGACCGCAAGAAGGACATGATCCTAGTTTCCGGTTTCAACGTCTATCCGAACGAACTGGAAGAAGTGGTGGCACAGCATCCGGGCGTGCTGGAAGTGGCGGCGATCGGCGTCCCCGACGAGCACTCCGGCGAGGTACCAAAGCTGTTCGTCGTGAAACGGGACCCGGGTCTGACAGTCGAAGCGCTGACCGCCTACTGCCGGGAAAATCTTACCGGTTATAAACTTCCCAAATATATCGAGTTCCGAACCGAACTTCCCAAGACGAATGTCGGCAAGATCTTGCGACGGGGGTTGCGGGAATAGAAGGTCGCGGGTCAGCCCCTGCGCTGTCGGGCTCGGATCTGCGGTGAACGCAAATCCGCAAATTGCGTACTTATGGTTGCATATTTTTGTTTATTTCTAGGATAAGTTGCGTACAATGCCGGGAACGATCCTTGGAGGGTGTGATGAAGAATCATAGGCTTCTCGTTCTTGCATGCTTCTTGCTGACGGTGCTTCCCTCGGCGGCTTTCGCCGAGGGCCCAATGCTCGACGGTCTGTGGCAAAGCGATACCGGCGCCGTTTACAGGTACGTGCAGCGCGGCGACACGGTTGTTGCGATCTATGAGGTGCTGACCGAAGGGCAAGTTGCAGCCGGCATCAAAAAGGGCGACCTGTCGCTCAAGGGCACCTATGTCGACAACGTCCTGTCAGCGACATTCTATCAGCGCGCGCCGGTCGTAATACAGACGCAATGCCCCGAACACCAGATCATCGACTTGCCGGTATCCTGGGCGTTCCAGGACGACGTGCTCAGCGGCTCGATCACACGCGTTTTTGGAACCGATGAAAGCTGTGAGATCACGCGAAGGCAACTGCAGCCAATGCGTCTGGAGCGCTACAAAGGACAAAATTCCGATAAGGCGGAACCTGCCGGCGACGCGATGTCGATCCTGTGGCCGTCGCCCTCTTGACGTCGAGATCGGCTGATCTCCTGCAATTCCTCACGTTCTGCCGGCGGCCGACACATCAATGGCCAGGCGCCTGACGCCGGCACATGGATGATGTATGGCGAACCGGTCCGCACCTGTGCCCGAGGTAAAAATCGCTATCCCCGTACCGTCAGGTATCCAGGCAGATCCACGACAGACTCGAGGATGACATCAGCCAGCGGCTGCAGCGTATCGCGCGTCCCCGTGCCTGACAGGACGCCGATGGCAAGGCCCGCGCCGCCGGCCCGGGCCATTTCCAGATCGTGCCGGTTGTCGCCTACCATTGCAACTTCGGAAGGCTTCAGGCCGGTGAGATCGCAGAAGGCGTGCAGGGCGTCGGGGGCAGGCTTCGGGTTGGCGACCGCATCGTAGCCATAGGCGGCATCGAACATCTGCGCGATACCCAGCGCCAACAGCGTCTTTTCGGCGCCTCCGGTCGAATCATTGGTGGCGACGCCAAGCCGGAACCCAGCGCGATGCAGCCGGGCAATGGCATCGGTCGCGCCCGGCAGCG
>JBKJRE010000047.1:0-5392 GCA_046594775.1 Rhizobiaceae bacterium
CAAGGCGATTCTGCACCCCTTCGATTTCCTTGCGAGTCTCGATCGAATGCAATCGATACCGGTCCGGAGCAGCAATCTTTCTCTCAGGCCTCTTCGCACCAACTCATTGGTGCGCAGAAAATGGGCGAATCCGATAGCATGCAGGCGCGGTCTGGAAATGTAGAACACGCCATGGCGCAGAAGGTCAGTGCGGCAGGCGAGAAGCGAATCCTGCAGGTGCGTGGTCGCGCTCTTGTGGACACCGATGTGTAGCCGCCACTCGGGAATTTGGTTCGCCATGGTGCTCCCGTCCCCGGACAGCCAGAACAAGATCTCTCGCCTCCTTTGACCCACCGCGCCAATTGGGCTGATGGGCAAAACAGTTGCTACAGCCGCCCGCCAATATCGGGTGCCGTGGCGCTTGACAATACAGGACCCAAATGACCTAACCACACCAGTCGACGCGATGGGAATGAGCATTGGTAAAAAAATGCATGCGTCGGCACGAGGCCACGGGCCGTCACAGCGCTTCTGACGAGATTGAACAAGCTGGTGGTCGCCACATTTAATGACAGAATATCGGGCACCGTCCGGTTAGCCACAGGTTCGATTGACGGGCGGCGCAGGACGGTTGGTGGTGTCGGTGGGCAGGCATGCGCGAGCAACGGAGGCTCGTATTGACGAATCTTTATCTTCCGATCACGAGCCAGCCGCGCGAGCTCGATTCCAAGCTTCTCCTGGCGCTCTTCGCATGTGAACGCGGCATCAAGCCTTTCATCGGCTACAAGACGGTATTCCCAACGAGGATAGTCCCGTTCAAGCCGGGCTACGTCCTGGTCCATAATGCCCGACAAAACGCGGCCCATCTCGACCGATTAAAATCAGCTGGTCATCAGGTGATCGTATTGGACGAAGAGGCGTTGGTCCGTCAGTCGGACGAGATCTTCCTCAGGAAACATTCCCAGCATGCCTTCGATCGTGTCCACCACGTGCTTTGCTGGGGCGACGACGACCGCGACATGTGGGCCGCCTCGGATTTCGATCCCGCATGCGGCCTGACCGTTGTCGGCAATCCGCGCATGGATCTGCTGCGCCCGGAATTGTCCGGCTATTACAGTCGCAAGGTGGCTGAACTGCGTGAGATTCATGGCGATTACGTGCTCCTCAACACGAATTTTCCAACAGTCAACAATCTAACCCCCCAAGGCCGCGGTCTGCGGCTTGCAGAGTGGGCCCGAGACGACCGAGGCCTGGAAGTCGAAAGCGCATTCTTGGCCAACAAGCGGGAAATGTTCAGCGCCATGGTGGAACTCGTGCCGGAACTGGCCAAGGCCATTGCGCCTGTCAATCTTGTCGTTCGACCCCATCCTAACGAGGATCATTCCGCGTGGATCCGGGCCGCCGAAGGCATCCCCAATGCACGCGTCGTGTTCGAAGGCAGTGTCGTGCCCTGGCTGCTCGGGGCTCGCGCGCTGATCCACAACAATTGCACGACGGCCGTCGAAGCCGCGGTGGCAGGCACGCCGGTTCTGAATTATCGACCATGGAAGTCTGAGCACGACAACCCGATTTCTCATGCGGGAGGATTGGACTGTGGTGACGCCGGCGCGATCGCCGTGGCAGTTTCGGCTCTCATGGAGGGCACCAAGCTCGATCTTTCACCCGAGCAACGCGAACTTTTGAGGCGGCACGTTGCAAACGTCGATGGGACCTTCGCCTGCGAGCGGATCGCCGATCTGCTTGTAGATCCCCATGGACGGGTGGCCATGCCCCTACGGGCTACCGCATTTTCTCGCGCAAGAACCGTGATATCCCACTCACGGCTTTGGGTTCAGCGCGCAACCCGCCTTCTGGTTTCCAAGGCAGGGCGCCGCAAATTGCATGCGCTGCGCGCCAGATATCCTGACTTTTCCATTCTGTCGTTGGATTTCGCGAGGTTAAGCTACAGCGAGGAGCAGTTCGACCTGTTGATGCGGCAGTTCCCCCCGTTGGACGTTGAGGACGTTAACGCGCGAATTGCAGACATGGCTCGGGCTCTGGGACGTTTCGCCGGTATGCAAGCGATTATGTGCCCCGGCGGGATCTTGACGATCCGGCGCGACGTCGACGGGTGATGGTTTTTGTGACCTCGACTGCTCGCGCAACGCAGCGACAAGGTTCAACTTCAGCATAGCGGCAAAATCGCCCTGGCCAGGCGCCATCGCTTCATGGATGAGGCATGCCAGACATCGGCCAGATGCGATGCCTCTGCTGAAAGTAACGGATACACGCCAGATTGGCGCGATGACGTCCGTGATCCTCGGCCACATAGTCAATCAGCGCGCTGACATTCGCCAAGTCGGTTTTGTCGGAGTTGGGGCGACGCGTAATCTTGCGAATCGGAATGCAATTCACTGCGAGTTGCCCGGAGAGCCAGATGTCGTCGACGGTCCACAGCAGGTCGGGAATGTCAAAGGCGGCCGGCGAAAAGAATTCGGGACGAACAAGAGCGCCGCCATAGCCATGGCAAATGTCCACCAGACCATATCCAGGGTCGAGCAGCCGGTTCTTGCGGCGAAAGAAATAGCCATATAGCCCGAAGGTCACGAGCTTCCGGGCAAGGTATGCCGGACTCGCCTTGAAGGCTCTGCGCACGGCAAGTTGCACCGCTTCGCCGGCCTCAGCGATGCACTCACCTGGATGCAGGTCGCTTTCCCGTATCAGATTGGCCGCCCAGCCCGAATGATAAATGCGGTCATCGTCACAATAAAGAATGCGGACGTTCTGACCCTTTAAAGCCTCTACCGCCGGCAGGATCTTGGTGGCCGGCCCATAGTCCACGGGGCAACGCCGGACCTCTATCCCGTCTGGCATTGTCGGAACCTGGAAGTTCCCGAATTCGCGACGACGATAGCTCTCGGGAATCCAGAGAATTACCGAGTCGATCGGCGCATCTTGCCTCAGTAGCGACTCCAGAGTCGGACGGAGCTTTTCCATTCGGGGCGGAATGGTGGTCAGCGAGATGACGTTTCGAGGCGGGGTCAGAGACAAGGTCCTTTGTGTTCTCGCACGGCTACACGTGGTCAGAATTGGCGCCTGCCATCGAGAAATATACATGCCGGAGAGCCAGCCCTAAAGCTTGACAGAGTTCAAGCAGGCGTGCCTTCATCCACTCTCATTCCGTAGCGGCACAGCCTCTGCGGCTCAACTGGTTTCGGAAGAAGGCGCTCAATGCCCACAGATCGCTGACCGATCTCAATAAATGCCGGGGCGATTTTCAGAGGGACGATAAGGCTCGTCCGAGACGGCGGAGGTACCGGAAACTGACCAAGTTGTTCAACTCGATACCGTCGTCAGGGAGTCACCGCAACAGGATGTTGCTCAAGTTAATCATCGGACCCAAATTAGGATTGGAAGCATCAACATTCGCTCACGAAAAATTGCGCATAACCAATCGGAGGTCAACTCGAAATTGACTAGCGCATACCAGGCAGTTGCCAAATCCTTGGTTGTTGTCGCCATATTGACGTACAAGCGGAACGATCTGCTCGACCGTCTGCTCGACTCATATTCCGCGATGGAAAAGCCGGATGCGGTCCGGCAAATGCTCATAATCATCGACAATGATCCGATGGCATCTGCGCGTCAAACTGTTGAGGCGCGTCAATCGACCCTCGGTGAAGTCAAATACATCGTCGAGAGCCGTCGGGGGATTCCAGTCGCCCGCAACCGTGCGCTTGACGAGGCGCTTGCGTTGGGGGCCGACGCGATGTGCTTCATTGACGACGACGAGTATCCGCACCCCGAGTGGTTGACTCGTCTTGCGGGCTGCTGGCAAAAAACGGGCGCTCATCTTGTTGGCGGACCGGTTGAGGTTGTTGCCGCTCCGGGAAATGCCAACCGTTGGCAACGTGCAATCAATACAAGCCTTGCTTCGCGGATGAGGCGAAAGAACCGAATGACTGCACGGCGAGAAGCAACCGGAGGGCGCTACACAATCGTCACAAACAACTGGCTTTGTGACCTTGACTGGCAGCGTCGAACCGGCGTGCGTTTTGACGAAACGATGCTCATAACCGGAGGCTCGGATACTGCCTTTTTCCGCGCGGCGCGGGTCGCCGGCGCCAAGCTGGCGTGGTGTTCCAACGCCGTTGTCTATGAGACGATGGAGTTGGAAAGACTGTCGCTCACCTACCAGTTCATGCGCGGCGCAGCGCAATCAAATACGCATTTCGTTATGAAGCATCCGCACGTATCGCCCGCCCTTGCGGTGATTTCTCTGCCGTTTTACGGGGTCCGTTTCATGCTGGCCGTGCTTCTGACGGTGATTCCAATATTTGGCGCCGCCTCACCGGTCATGGCCGTACGTTCGATGGGCTGGTCAGTCGGTCGGATTCAGGCCCTGCTTGGCCAGCGCTCAACCCTCTACAAATGACGTGGCAGTTCAGATGAGCTGGTATCCGCGCCGTTGCATCAGCCATTCGCTGACTTCCGAGCGTATGAAGGCGAGTTGCTCAGGCGTGTAGTGTTCAAGGTAGCGCTTTTCCTTGTAATAGCTCGGGTCGAAGCTTTCCACGCTTTCGTAACCGCCAGTTGCCGGAAGCCCCGCGCTTTCCCCCAGGCGTCGCATCTGATTGCGCGGCGTCGCCAACTCGATTGAGCGTCGTTGCAGCTTTGCGACGGCCTCGACACCGCGCACCTGGTCAGGATCTGCGATCAGATCCTCATAGTTGAAGCCGACCGCGCTGAACCGCGACGTGTCCAAAGTCTCCAGATTCCAGTAAAGAAAGTTCCAGTACTGCAAGGGATTGGGAAATCGCATCTGCGGGGACCCGGCCAATTGACTGTCCGAGATCACCACCGATCCAGTCAGGAACGCATCAAAGCCATCGTTGCCGCTCACGCTGATCCTGTCGCCATGGGTCGCCTTCCGACGATGATAGCGATGCAGCGACGCGACGAAGGCATAGGGATTTTTGACGATGTAGGCCAGCGGAACATCAGGATAGGCCAAACGCGAATTTTGGCCCAGCACCGGTATTCCCGAATGCTTCCAGCCGAACGAATTGAAATCCGCCGATACGACGTAGTTCCGTTCCAGCAGATACTTCAGATAATTTGTTCCGCACCGTAACCCGCCGACGATGGCGATTTTCGGCGAAGCCGAGTCCGCAGGCTGACCGGCACGCTCAAACAGCATCCTGCGCAATCTGCGCATCATGGTCGCTCCTGCCCAGAACCTGACCATTGATACCCGAACGCTTCGGCATCCTCGGCGTATAGCCGCCCTACCGCCTGCGCCGTCTCGTTGTCGTAGAAATCGTACCACTGTTCACGACTGTCGCGGCGATCAATCTCGAGCTTCGCGCGCCAGCGACGGAGAAGCGATCTCGACTGGTCGGGTGCGCGACCGCCGCTCCCGTTGACATGAGGC
>JBKJRE010000085.1:0-3663 GCA_046594775.1 Rhizobiaceae bacterium
CGTCTCGTTGCTGCGCCTCGTCGAGGCGCTGTCCACCGCCCCGGCAAAACTGTTCGGCCTGCCCGGTGGCAGCCTGAACCCCGGTGCGCCTGCGGATCTGGCCTTGGTCGATCTCGACGAACCGTGGGTGGTGCAGGAATCCGCCATCCGCTCGCGTTCCAAGAACACCTGCTTCGAGGGCGCGCGCCTGCAGGGCAAGGTCTTGCAAACCATGGTTGCGGGCCGCACAGTATTTTCAGTCTAGGGTCAGAACCCTGAAGATCTCGGGGGAGGTTTCATGTCGTACATGCTGATCGTTGCTCTGGCCTTCGGCTATCTGCTCGGCTCGATTCCGTTCGGCCTGCTGTTGACGCGCGCCGCCGGACTCGGCGACGTGCGCAAGATCGGTTCCGGCAACATCGGCGCGACCAACGTGCTGCGCACCGGCAACAAGAAGCTCGCCGCCATGGTGCTGGTGTTCGACATTCTGAAAGGCACCGCCGCGGTTCTGCTTGCCGGCATTTACGGCGCTGAAGCCGCCATGGCCGCCGGCGTCGGCGCTTTCCTTGGCCATCTCTTCCCCGTCTGGCTGGGTTTCAAGGGCGGCAAGGGCGTTGCCACCTATGTCGGCGTGCTTGCCGGGCTGGCCTGGCAGATGGGACTGGTCTTCGCAGCGGTCTGGCTCGCCGTCGCCTTCCTGCTGCGCTATTCCTCGGCAGCGGCGCTCGCTGCGGCCGTCGCCGTGCCGCCGACGCTGTATTTGCTCGGGCAGCACGGGCTCGCCATCCTGTTTGGACTGATGAGCCTGCTCCTCTTCTATACGCATCGCACCAACATATCGCGCCTGCTGGCCGGAACGGAGACCCGCATCGGAGCCAAGGGGTGACAAGGGAGCCAACCGGCCCGCGCCTTTCGGACAGGCAGCGCCTCCACTGGCTCAGGCTGATCCGCACGCCCAATGTCGGCCCTTCGACCTTTCGCGACCTGATCAACCGTTTCGGCTCGGCCGAGGCGGCCATCGCCGCGCTGCCGGAACTGATGATAGCCGGCGGCGCGCAGCGCATGCCGCGCATCCCTTCCACCGGCGAAGCCGAAGCGGAGATGGAGACGGCCGAACGCGCCGGAGCCCGCTTCGTCGGCGTCGGCGAACCCGGCTATCCGCAGATCCTGAAGCGCATGGACCACGCACCGCCGCTGCTCGCGGTCCGGGGCAATGCGGAAATCTTCACCCTGCCGCCGGTCGCCATCGTGGGCGCGCGCAACGCCTCGCTCGCCGGCATCAAGATGGCGCGCATGCTGGCGTCCGACCTCGGCATGGAAGGCTATTGCATCGTCTCCGGCCTGGCGCGCGGCATCGACACGGCAGCGCATCAGGGCAGCCTCGCCACCGGCACCATCGCGGTTCTGGCCGGCGGCCTCGACCAGCCCTACCCGGCGGACAATATCGAGCTTTGCGCCGAAATCGCGGAGCGTGGCGCCGTCGTCTCGGAAATGCCCTTCGGCTGGGAGCCCCGCGCCCAGGACTTTCCCCGCCGCAACCGCATCATCGCCGGCCTGTCGCTCGGCCTTGTCGTCGTCGAGGCTGCAAAACGCTCCGGCTCGCTGATCAGCGCCCGTCTCGCCGGCGAAATGGGGCGGTTGGTGTTTGCTGTGCCGGGCTCGCCGCTCGACCCTCGCGCGGCCGGCGCCAACGGCTTGCTCAAGGACGGCGCGACACTGGTCACCGAGGCCGCCGACATCATTGCGGCGATCGCGCCGCTGGCAGTCCGGACGATTGCGCCGCCGCTAGAACTGGAGGAACCGCCGGACTTTTCGGCCGCCGCGCCCGCCGGTGACTCAGACCGCCGCCGCGTGGTCGAGGCGCTGGGTCCCACCCCCGTCGGCGTCGACGAACTCATCCGGCATACCGGGCTTCACCCGGCGCAACTCTTCATGATCCTTCTGGAACTCGACCTTGCCGGCCGGCTCGAGCGCCATGCCGGCGGCGCAGTCTCGCTGCTGCCCGGCGACGGCCGAGTGTGAACGTCGCGTTCGTGTCCGAAGGCTGCTGTTTTCAAACAGCCTTGGCATCGACAGCATCATCGCAGACATGCGCATGGCCGGTCTGCCGGAGTGACCTTGGCATGGCGGATTGCCAGCCGCTCAGCCCCCCGGACGACCCCTGCCCGACCCGGCCGCCGGCTCGCGGCGCGTCAGGTCCCTTGCCTCGATATGCGCCATGTCGATCAGATAGGCGAGCATGTCGCAGCCCTCCGATTCAGCCATTGTCTTCAGCTGGCCGAGCATGGAATGCAGGTAATCCAGCGTATCGGCTCGCTTTATGCCATGCGCATGATACATCGGGCGACACTCCTTGGTTGCTGGCACTTGTGGAGGCCGGGAGCGAACGTCATTCAGTCGCGTTATTTCAGTCTCTCTTGAGCCGAACTTCGGTCTCCTTGAAAACTAGCACATTTATTCATAGTTGCAAATAATAATCACCTAGCGTCCAAGTTGCATCGTTCCCAGCGTCGCGAATTTCCGGTTCCGCACTTGACCGGACGGAAAACCGCAGCCATGTGACGGGCAATTCCAAATCTTCTAGGCGCTTGCATTTCGGACGGGCGCCGCACGGGAAACACAACCGCTCATGGATGTCGTCGTCGTCGAATCGCCCGCCAAGGCGAAAACGATCAACAAATATCTCGGCCGCAACTACAAGGTCCTGGCCTCCTACGGCCATGTCCGCGACCTGCCGGCCAAGGACGGCTCGGTCAGGCCGGACGAGGATTTCGCCATGTCCTGGGCCGTCGACGGTCCGTCCTCCAAGCGCCTCACCGAGATCGCCAGGGCGGTCAAGGACGCCGACGGCCTGATTCTGGCGACCGACCCGGATCGCGAGGGCGAAGCCATTTCCTGGCATGTGCTGGAAGTGCTCAAGAACAAGCGCGTGCTCAAGGACAAGCCGGTCAGCCGCGTCGTCTTCAACGCCATCACCAAGCAATCGGTGCTCGACGCGATGGCGAATCCGCGCCAGATCGACGGGCCGCTCGTAGACGCCTATCTGGCGCGCCGCGCGCTCGACTATCTGGTCGGCTTTAATCTGTCGCCGGTGCTGTGGCGCAAGCTGCCGGGCGCGCGCTCGGCCGGCCGCGTGCAGTCGGTCGCGCTGCGGCTGGTGTGTGACCGCGAACTCGAAATCGAGAAATTCGTCGCCCGCGAATACTGGTCGTTGGTCGCCCAGATGGCGACACCGCGCGGCGATGCCTTCGAGGCCCGCCTGGTCGGCGCCGACGGCACGAAGATCCAGCGCCTCGACATCGGCAAGGGCGAGGAAGCCGCGGCCTTCAAGGCCGCGCTGGAAACCGCCAGTTTCAAGATCGCCTCGGTCGAAGCCAAGCCCGCGCGGCGCAATCCGCCGGCGCCGTTCACGACCTCGACCTTGCAGCAGGAAGCCAGCCGCAAGCTCGGCTTCGGACCCGCACACACCATGCGGGTCGCGCAACGGCTCTATGAGGGCACCGACATTGGAGGCGAGACCGTCGGTCTCATCACTTATATGCGTACCGATGGCGTGCAGATCGCCCCCGAAGCCATTACGGCGACCCGCCAGGTGATCGAAGCCGAATACGGCAAGAAATACGTGCCGGACGTGCCGCGCGTCTATCAGACCAAGGCCAAGAACGCGCAGGAAGCCCACGAAGC
>JBKJRE010000120.1:0-9867 GCA_046594775.1 Rhizobiaceae bacterium
GTCGCGGCGGGCATCACGGCCCTGCCGGTCTTTGCCCATCTGCTTCACCCGGCCTTTGGCGTTGTCAGCGCGGCTCTGCTCGCCGGCCTGTGCGCCTGGCGCATGCCCGCCATCGCCATCGTGGCGATCTTCTTCGCGCTCCTGTTCCAGAACCTGTTCGTTTCGCTGGCCGCGGATTACATCGTCAGCAATGATGATTTCAACGTCATTCGGGGCTACAATTTCGTCATTCTGAGCGTCACCTGGCTGGTTGTCACCGCGACCTATCTGGGGGATTGGCAGCAACGCAACCGCGCGCTCGATCCGTTTATCCGGGTGCTCTCGGTTGTGTTTGGCGTGCTCGGTATCTACTTCCTGGCCGGCTTCGCGCTCTACGGCATCGCCGCCATCATCTATCTGCGCAACATCGTCACGCCGCTGCTCCTCTTCCAGATCTGCATGCTGGCCTTCGTACGCCAGCCGATCCGCATCGGTCAGGCGATCACGGTGCTGTCCGTTCTCGTTGTCATCTGCGGCTTCGTCGAATTCTTCCAGCGCGATCTGTGGCTCGACCTGACCAATGGCTACGCCTACTGGGAGCGCTCGCAGGGCCCCAATTACGTCACCATGGCGTATGACAAGGCGTTACGGGAGACCGGCGTCGTGCCCACCGGCCTGCTCGACAGCTTCACCATCACCCTGTTCAACTCGCCGCTTCTGGCCGATTACGATGTTCGGATCCTGCGTCTTTTCGGCCCCAATATGCACGCCATCAGCTTTGCCTACGCGCTGAGCTTCCTCGCCACCTTCGCGCTCTATCGCGGACGCTTCCTGCTTGCCGGCGTCCTTTTCGTCCTGCTCTGTCTCGCCAACGCCAAGGGACCGATCATTCTCTTTTTGCTGGTCGGCATAAGTTGGGGCATGTTCAGGATTTTCGGCGCCCGCGTCGCCTTTGCCTGTCACTGCCTCGCGCTGCTGGTCTATGCCGCCATTGGCATCGTCATCGGGCGCTCCATCGGCGACTATCACGTCATCGGCCTGATGGGCGGCCTGGCGGAATTCATCGCCAATCCACTGGGCTTTGGCATCGGCGCCGGCGGTAACCTGTCCTCCGAATTCGCCAGGATCGACTGGCCGGCGGCCCAGGCTGCCGGACGCACGCCCTTCGCGGTGGAAAGCGCCGTCGGTGTCCTGCTCTACCAGACCGGCATTTTCGCTTTCGCCGTCATCGGGGCCTATACCTGGCTGGCCTGGCGCGTCCTGCTGATAGCCGAACGGACCGGCAACGATCTCCATGCCGCCGCGGCTCTCGGGCTGATGGCCATGGTGGTCACGGGCCTGTTCCAGGAAGAGGCCTATTTCTCGCCGCTCGCCCTCGCCACCTTCCTGGCTCTGGCCGGCATGATCGTCGGCGCCAGCGCCCGGGTCGGGCTGCTCGGCCCGTCCGCCAACGGTTTCTTGAGGATTTTGCCGCAATATTCCGGCGACGAGTCACTGATTCAGGCCGCCATGCTAAGCAACCGACCGAGAAAACCCATTCGCCTGCTGTTCATCCAGACCCAGGCCGAGATGGCTGGCGCGCAGGAGATTTCGCGGCTGCTTGGACAGGGCTTTGCCCAGGAAGAACGGATAGGCGAACCCGAATACGAGGTTCACCACCTGTTTTTCTACCGCAAGACATCGGCCTTCGACCGCTGGGCCAATGTTCATTTCTGCCTTGAGGACAGCCCGCGCAATCCGGTTTCCTTCCTGATCTTTCTGTGGAAGCTGCTGCGCATGATCCGCCGCATCCGGCCAGATGTACTTCTCACGTTCCAGCACTACGGCAACATATTCGGCGCCGTCGCCGGCCGGCTCGCCGGCGTCCCCGTGGTCATCGCCAACCATGTCTCGGCGCCGGCCACGATAAGTCCGGCTGCGCGCCGCATCGACAGGCTGCTCGGGCTCGTCGGTGCCTATGATGTCATTACCGTCAATTCCCGCGAGACCTGGCGCAACTACCAGGCCTACCCGCGGCGCTATCGCAAACTGTTGACCTATGTCCCGCACGGCTTCGAGGACAAGTCCGTCGAGATCGGCCGTCAGGAGGCGCGCGCGCTCTTCGGACTGCCGCCCGGCGTGGCGCTGGTAGGTTCCGTCGCCCGGCTGCATCCGCTGAAGCAGCTTGACGCGGCGATCGCCGTGCTGGCCCGCCGCCCGGCGCTGCACCTCGCCATCGCCGGCCAGGGTCCGGACGAGCAACGGCTGCGTTCGATCGCCAGCGAGCTTGGCGTGGCCAGCCGTGTTCACCTGATCGGCGACATGCCGCCCCACAAGGTCGGGCTGTTTCTCGCCAGCCTCAATGCTTTCGTCTTTCCCTCGGCTGCCGAAACCTTCGGTCTGGCGGCCGTCGAAGCCGCTCAGGCCGGCGTCCCTGTCGTCGCCAACGACCTGTCGGTGTTGCGCGAAGTGCTGAATGTCGATGGCGAAGCCTGCGCCCTGTTCGCCGATGCCCTCGATATTGAGGATTTCGCCGACAAGATCGATCGGGTCTTCCGGGATCATCAGGGCACGGCGCGCATGGTGGTGCTTGGCCGTCGCCTCGGCGCGCGCTATTCGGTCTCCGGCATGGTCGACGCTTATGCCGGCATCATCGCGCAGGAGTTTGGGCCGGCCCTTGGCGCCGCTACCCCACCGCAGCCCAGATCGACCGGCGCCCTCAGTTCGCTGCGGCGGTGACTCCATTGCAAGAGGACGGTTCGGCCACATTTCTGGTGTGTGTCGATGCCCCGGCGCCCGCGCGCTGGGTGCTTTGGCTTTTCGAGGCGCTTGAACAGCGTCCCGGCAGCCGTGTCTTTGTCCGCTCCGTCGATTCGCCGGTCGGCCAATCCTCGTCGCTTGCAACGCTGCTGTCGCTGGAGCGCATGCTTCTGCGGCGCAGCCGGGAGTGTGGCGCCGATCGCCTCGAGGCGGCGAAGTTTGGCGGCCGGTTTGCCGAACCGGACGGTCTGGAGCCCGACCTTGTCATCGACCTGACTGCCGCTGGCGCAGAGCTTCCTTCCGGCGGCACCCCATGCCTGCGCCCTCTCTACAATGGCCGGGCCGGGGAAATCGCCATGGCCTCGGCGCTGTTTTTCCAGGGCACGCCCGACATTGCGATCGAGCGCTCGGCCGCCGATTCGCCACCCCGTATCGTCGCCTCAGGCACGGCTTCGCTCGAGGCGGCCGCCGGCATCGGCGGCGCCATTGAAGCGGTCGGCAGCCGCGTCGTCGTGCTTCTGCTCTCGGCCTTGTCCAGCGCGCCTGGCTCGGGCGCCGCCACCCCTACCGTCGCCCCTGTCCGCCCGATCGGGCTTGCCGACATTCTGCGCCGCTCGGCCAAGGATGTCGCCCGCGCCGCCGCGCGCGCCGCCTACAACCTGTGCTGTCACGGTTCGCACTGGCGCGTCGGCTGGCGCTTTGTCGAGCCCGGCGGCGACGTCTGGTCGCGCCGCGATCTCGCGGGTGGTCGATGGAACGTGCTGGCCGATCCGGTCGATCACTTCTATGCCGACCCGTTCCCGCTGACCTGGCAGGGCAGGGACTATCTGTTCTTCGAGGACCTCGACCACAAGACCGGCAAGGGCGTCATCGCCGTCGCAGCCTTCGACGAAGCCGGTCGGCCGGGGCCTGCCATGCCGGTGCTGGAAGAGCCCTGGCACCTGTCCTACCCGTTCCTCATCGAGCATGGCGGCGACATCTTCATGATCCCGGAAAGCTCGAACAACCGGGAGATCGCGCTTTACCGCGCCACCGGCTTTCCGATGAAATGGCAGCGCCACGCCGTGCTCGTCGAAGACGTGGAGGCAGCCGACGCCACAATCATCGAGCACCAGGGACTGCTCTGGATGACGGCCGTGCTTCGCCACGGGCATGGGGGCTATTCTGACATGCTGGCGATCTGGTCAGCCGACAGTCTTCTCGGTCCATGGCGTCCCCATGCCGGCAATCCGGTGCTGGTCGACGATCGCACCGCGCGCCCGGCCGGCAACATGGTCAGGCGCGATGGCGAACTGTACCGCCCGGTCCAGGATTGTCGCCGCGCCTATGGCGCCGCGCTGAGTTTCATGCGGGTGACTAGGCTCGATCGCGAAGGCTTCGCCCAGCAGGCCGAGGGAACTGTCAACGCCGGCGCAGCATGGCCAGGCAGCCGCATCCACACGCTGAACTACAATGGCCGGCTGGAAGTCATTGACGGCTATACGCTGCGGCCGAGGCTGAAGCCCGCGGCCGATCTCGTCGACCTCTGGTATCGGCCACCGAAGAGCTAGAGCGTTTCAAGGTTAGATTGAATCATTCTGCCGGAGGCAATTCGAGGCAAGGTCAAGGGGTTTGGCGAAGGTCGTACCGGGTGGTACGACCGAGACGAAGCCCGATGGATTTGGCTCGAATTGACCCGGCCCGAAGGGTTTCCCGCTGGCGGGCGCCCGCGGTGTCAGGCAACTTGCCCGATGCTCCACATCGCGACTGCGTCGCCTTCCTGGCGGATCGCCACGCCATCGAGGAAACAGAGTCGCTTCAATCTAACCTTGAAGCGCTCTAGAAAACCGCGAGGTACTTCAGGAGCGATACAATTCCGATAATGATGACGATGATCTGGACGATCTGGCGCATCTTTGCGTCGATGGGAAGACGCTGGACCAGATATAGCACGAGAATGACCACCAGGAAGGTGATGAGGATTCCGATCAGGACTGAGGATCCCATTTGTCTCTCCATCGACGTTCAAAACTGTCCGATCTGAATGGCGTACACGCAAAAAGTCTTGCCAGCAACATCGCAACCCGTATCCAAGCCGGCGAGAACCACGTGACCGATGGGTGAGAAAATGCGGAGCGTAAATAACCGTTCCGGGGGGCCTGCGGCTTGCAAGACAGGACCCTCCAACGACGCATCACGAACCGATTGCTTCCTTCGAAAGATCGAGTTGGCGAAACACCATTTTCAAGGATGAAACCGGTTGCAAAATGTTGGTTGCCTTGTAAGCTTTGTCCCGCCGATACGCGTCAGCCGAAACAACGCGTTCAACGGTAGTTCGATCACGACGGAGGCGCACATGATGGCCATCCCCACCGCCAAGGCAGGTCGGCTTCCATTTCCCGTACCGGCGGTTTGTTTTGGAACATCGCCGCTGGGGAGTATGCCAGACACATATGGGTATGAGGTCAGCGACGCGCGGGCGCGAGAAGCAATCCTAGCAATGATGCAACAGCCACGCAGCTTCATCGATACCTCTCGCAACTATGGCATGGGCCGAAGCGAGGAGCGCCTTGGAGCGGTGATTCGTGAGCTTGGCGGTCTTCCCGACGGCTGTGTCCTTGCGACGAAGCTCGACCGCAAGTTCGAAGACAACCGGCTGGACGGAGTCCGTGCACGCGAGTCCGTGGAGGAAAGCCTGGAGGTGCTGGGACTCGACCGGCTCGATATCCTTCACCTGCATGATCCAGAATATTGCCGGGATATTTCGGAAATCACGGGCAGGGGCGGCGCGCTGGAAGAGCTTTTCCGTATGAAGGAGGAGGGGCTGGTCAAGGCGGTCGGCCTCGCGATGGGTGACTTGCCGCTGATGACCAGGATCCTGGCGGACGGGGAGTTTGACGCCCTTGTGAACCACAATCGCTTCACCCTGCTCAACCGCGAGGCGGAGGATATGTACACTGCCGCACATGCGCGCGGCATCGCCATCTTCAACGCCGCGCCCTATTGCGGAGGCATGCTTGCAAAAGGAACGGCGGTGAGCGACCGGATCACTTATCAGGAAGCGACCGGCGAGCAACTGGCGCATGTGCGACGGATCGAGGAGATATGCGCCCGCCATCAGGTGCCCCTCGGCGCAGCAGCCCTCCAGTTTTCGATGCGCGACCCGCGCATCACCTCGACGATCTGCGGAGTATCCAAACCCGAACGCGTCAGAGAAACCATCGAATGGTCCAGCTGGCCCATTCCCGACGAGGCATGGACCGATTTGATGGCGCTGCCCTATAGCACCGGCAACCCCGAGGCGAACCGGGTCTATCAACCCTGCTGAGGATCTTTGGCCAACGCAAAATCTGTTCGGCCCGCACCGGTGGCTTGACGCCGTCGGACCGGGCCATTCTTGCGTCCCGGGCCGGTTGCCTTCGGGGCGCACTGGCAAATAATCGTTTTGCCGCATTGCGCAGACAACTGGATCGTGATGGCCACAATTAAAGTCACCCTGAAGGAGGTCGCCGCGCAGGCCGGAGTGTCGCGTTCGGCCGTATCGCGCACCTTCACGGAGGGCGCTTCGGTTTCCCAGAAAACCCGCCGCAAGGTCATGCAGGCTGCAAACGCGCTTGGCTACAGTCCCAATGTGCTGGCGAGCAGCCTGACGACGCGAAGGACGAAGCTGATAGGCCTCGTTGCCGACAATTTCACCAACCCGGTGTTCCTCGTCGTGTTCGATCTGTTCACGCGGCTGATCCAGGAGAAGGGTTTCCGGCCGCTCCTTGTCAATCTGTCGGGCGAAGTCGATCCGGCCTCTTCGGTCCGCATGCTCAATCAGTATTCGGTGGATGGCGTGATCGTTGCCTCGTCGACGCTGCCGACGAGTTTTGCCGTTGCTTTTCGAGACGCCGGTGTTCCGGTCGTCCACAGCTTCGGGCGCTATTCCGGAGAATCGAAAGCCCACGTGGTGGGGGTCGACAATGCATATTGCGGCATGCTGGCGGCCCGCACCTTGCTTGATCATGGCTATCGGCGGATCGGCTTTCTGGGAGGCCCAGAGCATGCGACTTCGACCAAGGACCGGTTAAGCGGTTTCGAAAGTGTCATGCGCGGGCTGGACATGGACTTTCACGCGAGCTTCGCAAGCACCTACAGCTACCAGGCCGGACACGAGGCGATGGCGCGGCTGGTCGCGCAAGGCAACCTGGCCGAGGCCTATTTCTGTGGCGACGACGTGCTCTCGGTCGGAGCGATGGACGCCTTGGCGGAAGCCGGTTTGGGTGTACCGGGCGACATCGGGATCATCGGGATGAACGACATGGAGATGTCCCGCTGGCGCTGCATCGACCTGACCACGATCCGTCAGCCCATACCGGAGATCATCGGCGCCTCGGTCGATCTGGTCATTTCACTGATCAAGGAGCCGGGCGGGACACCAGAAACCCGCATGCTGCCATGTGAGGTCGTCCATCGCGGCACGCTCAGGAGGCCCTGAGCAGCAGCGGCACGGCGTCAACCCAGGCACCGCTCTCGGACGACGATTTGGCGGCGGCATGCACCGCGGCAACCGAACGCAAGCCGTCTTCCGCCGTTGGGCACATCGTGGACGAAATATCCGCGTCGCTGCCGGCCTTGCGGGATGTCAGCAGGTCGGCCAGATCGCCATAGATGTTGGCGAAGGCCAGAGGCATGCCTTCAGTGTGTCCGACAGTCACCCGAGATGCTGCATCGGCCGCCGGTGACAGGCCCGCCGCACCGCGTTCGACAATTTCGGTGCGGCCGCCGAGCGGGGTCCAGTAAAGCTGGTTTGGCTGTTCCTGCGCCCAGCGCATTCCGCCTTTTTCGCCAAAAACCTGCAGCGTCAGTCCGTGCTGGCGACCGAGCGCGACCGCCGATGTCCAGAGCCGGCATACCGCTCCACCAGACATGCGGATGTTGACCATGGCGTCGTCTTCCAGTTCCCGCACGCCGATGCAGGAAACGAAATCGGCCGACAGCCGCTCGGCCTGCTGGCCGATGACGAAACTCGCCATATGCAGCGCATGGATGCCGCAGTCGGCCATCACCGCGGAAACGCCTGCCTGTTTGGGATCATACCGCCAGCGAACGCGGGGATTGTCGGCGTCGGCCGCGTCGGCGTGGTGGCCGTGGGCGAATTCGGCGATGACCAGCCTGATCTGTCCGAGATCGCCCCGTCCGACCATTTCACGCATGTGGCGGACCAGCGCATAGCCGGAATAGCCGTAATTGACCGCGCAGATCGTGTTGGTCTCCCTCGCAATGCGAACGATAGCCTCGCCTTCTTCGACGGTCATCGTCATCGGCTTTTCGCACAGCACGTGAATGCCTGCCTTCAGCAGTGCGTGTGTAATCTCGAAATGCGTGTGGTTGGGCGTGGCGACAGTGACCAGGTCGACCGGGTCGCGACGCCGTGTTTCCGCCTCGAGCAATTCCCGCCAGTCGCCGTAAGCGCGGTCTGAAGGCACTCCCAGCCTTACGGCGTACTCGCGTCCCTTGGCTGCATCAGCATCGAGCGCGCCAGCCACGAAGTCGAACCGCCCATCTATCCTGGCGCCCAGCCTGTGCGCCGGGCCGATCTGGCTTCCCTCGCCGCCGCCTATCAGTCCCCAGTTCAGTTTCCGCATCTTGCCGTCCTCGATCAAAAACCGATGCTGTGAAGAAAATCGCGGTTGCGGGTCGCATCCTCAAGAGGGCTGGTCGGTCCGGCAGGGTCGCAATCCTGTTCGACAGTGCACCAGCCGCTGTAACCTATTTCGCTAAGAAGTTTCCGCAGCTTTGCGAAATCGACCTCGCCCTCCGAAAGATTGCAGAAAATTCCCTGCGCACATGCGTCATAAAAGCCGGTGCGCTCGGCGATGGCCCGTGATCTCACGGTCGCGTTTGTGGTCTTGAAATGGACGTACGACAAGCGTTCGGCGTGGCGGGCAATGAAATCCAGTGGATCGAAGCCCGCATAAGTGCAGTGGCCGGTATCGACGCAGAGCTTCAGGGTCTCTGAATCGGTCTCGTCCAGCATGCGTTCTATCTCGGGCAGGAAATCGATGAAGCCGCCGGCATGGGGATGAAGGCTCGTAATCAGCCCATAGTCGCGTGTGCCCATTTGGGCGATCGTGTTGACCCGTTCGACGAAACCCGACCATTCGCCCGCCGACATCTGCTCCGCCTCGCCAGGCCGACCGGCGGTCGCTGCCCTGCGCGGGGAAATTGAATCGATCAGCACGAGGTGGCGCGCACCATGCGCCGCAAGAACCTCGCAGGTTCGCCGCGCTGCAGCCTGCAGTTCATCCCACTTGTCGGGATCGTGAAAGGGTCGAAAAACCACGCCCCCGATCAGCGAAACGCCATTGCGGCCGAGTTCGTCGCCGAGTGTGGCCGGATCTTCGGGCATGAAGCCGATGGGGCCGAGTTCGATGCCACTATAGCCTGCCGTGGCGCACTCTGAGAGAACGGTCCGCCATGACGGGTTGCGCGGGTCGTCGGCGAATTCGACACCCCAGGAGCATGGGGCGTTTCCAAGGCGAATGGCCACGGCGTCCTCCGCGCAATAGTGGTTGCAACCGGTTGCACAACTTGGTTATCCTGTACTATGAGCTTAGGTCAATCCGATTTTTCGCCAGTTTAGAAAAACGGACGACACGGGGGATGTCTTGGCTGACATTGCGACATATCGGTTGACGACCGCGCAGGCGATCGTGCGGTGGCTGTCGAACCAGTTCATCGCGATAGGCGAGAGCGAGGAGCGCATTTTCTCCGGCGGCTTCGGCATTTTCGGTCATGGCAACGTGACCTGCCTGGGAGAAGCACTCTACGAGGTGCGTGACATTCTTCCGCTGTATCGCGGACAGAACGAGCAGAGCATGGGGTTTGCCGCTGCGGCCTATGCGAAGGCCAGGCTACGCCAGCGGATCATGTTCTGCACCGCGTCGGCAGGACCCGGGACGACCAACATGCTTACTTCCGCCGCGCTGGCGCATGCAAACCGGCTGCCGGTACTTTTTCTGTGCGGGGATACGTTCCAGACCCGACTTCCGGACCCGGTGTTGCAGCAGGTCGAGCATTTCGGCAATCCGACGCTGGGCGTCAACGACGCCTTTGGTTCGGTGACACGCTACTGGGACCGGATAGGGCACCCCAATCAGATCATGAACTCGCTGCCCGCCGCCT
>JBKJRE010000200.1:0-6456 GCA_046594775.1 Rhizobiaceae bacterium
TTTCGTCAACACGAGTGAAAGTGACGTCCTCGTATCCGGCGCCCTTCATCATGATGCCAACCATTTCCTGATCACCCATGGAGAACGGACCCGGGCCGCAAGTGTCGGCATCCTCGCCGGGAGGTGGTAGGTGTCGCAGGACTATGTCCTTGGCGGCTTGCCAAGCTGGATTATCCTGCCTCCGGCGCCAGACGATATGGGTCATCCGGCCACCGGGCTTCAAGGCGAGACGCATTCGCCGCAAGGCCGCAACGGGGTTCGTGAAGAACATGGTTCCGAACCGAGCGACAACATAGTCAAATTCGTTCTCGGGCAATGTGATCTCTGCATCCCCGCGAAGAAACTCGACATTTGCCTGACCCTGCGCAGCAGCGTCTTCGCGGGCTTGTTCCAGGAACGCGCCGACGCAATCGATACCAACGACGCGCCCAGTGGGACCGACCATACTGGCAACCTGCAGCGACATATCTCCCCAGCCGCAGCCAACATCCAGCACTGACATTCCTTCTTTGATCGGCAAATTCGGGATCACCACTGCGGAATGGCGTGACAACCCGCCCTGGAGGATGTGCCGGTACTTTGTAAATTTCGGTTCCAGAACCGAGTTCCAGAACTTCACAAAATCTGTATCGTTTTCATTGTCCAATGCCATTTCTTAGCCTCCCTTCGTGAGCAGAGTATCAGAGGCACGGTAGATTCTATAGTCCGCGCACGAACTCGCAACCTCGATAATTCGGAACAGTAATTTGCTTGAGAACGTCGCCAGTAACGGGAGTCCGCGTTGTCCGCTACCCAGTCATTGCCATGATCGATTTCGCCACTGCGTTGATCATTTGCTACTCGATTGCGTCAGGGCGGTTGCCTGCGCCGTTGCGGTGTGATCCTGGTTGTTCGCGATATCGATTGGCGCCAACTCCCCCCAGGAACAACCGGCTTTATAGGTTGTTGCATTAAATGGCGGGAAAACATCCATACCACCGAGGAGCACTGCGTCCGGTAGAATTAGCGATGTTAGAACGTGTATTGGAAGACGCCTGTCGACTGCGCCAAACTGCGCGCGATTCAGATGCGGCTACGGCAATGGCACTTCAACTTTTCGCTCTTTTCAACGCGGGTATGATCGAGGAACTGGACCTTCGGAACGCGATTGCATTTCGAATCCCACATAGTGAATAAGTTGTTACTGTTTCTCTCCCCTCTAACGCTGGACAGCTGATGTTTCACGCCGCCTTCCAGCTCAGAGAGTGGATTTGTCTTCTCTGGCTTGACCGGACGCGCGACGCGAGCCGATTTCTGTGCATCACCAGAAGACTTTGTATCGACGTCGTTAGAGATGACTTCCCACGGGATTTGGACCGATGGGCCGCTTAGAGACGACGCCTGACATCGGTCTCAGCGGGCCTGGGCGACGGCTTCGCTAGTTCGGCCGGCGCACCGAAGCCAAAACCAAACTATCGAATTGGCATCATCGGGCCTGAGAATGGATGGCCGGGCGTTGCAGCCCGGCCATCCTGGTTAATTACTGCGGCGCAACGCAGGCACCATCTTCACCAACAACCTGGCCTTCGGGGCAGGCCGGCGGCAGGGCCTCGGCTGGCGCCGGGGCCGGGTCCGGCGCTGCCTGCTGCTCCGGCTCGGGAGCCGGAGCGGGTTCCGGAAGCGGAACGGGGGCTGCTTCAGGAGCCGATGCAGGATCTGGCTCGGCCTGCTGCTCCGGTTCCGGATCCCGAGCCGGAGCGGGGGCTGCTTCAGGAGCCGATGCAGGATCTGGCGCTGCCTCCTGCTCCGGCTCGGGAGCCGGAGCGGGTTCCGGAAGCGGAACGGGGGCTGCTTCAGGAGCCGGGGCCGGAGCAGGCTCTGGCGCGAGTTCAGGCTCGGGAGCCGGAGCGGGTTCCGGAACCGGAGCGGGGGCTGCTTCAGGAGCCGGGGCCGGAGGAGCGGGGGCTGCTTCAGGAGCCGGGGCCGGAGGAGCGGGCTCTGGCGCGAGTTCAGGCTCGGAAGCCGGGGTCATCGGTTGGGCCTCGCTTACCGGGGCGGCGCAAAGTCCGTCCGACTGGCGCACCGTGCCTTCCGGGCAGGGGCCGGTTTCGACCGGAGCGGCCGGCTCCTCGGCCGCGGGCTGACCCTCTGCTGCGGCAGGAGGAGTATCGGCCGGCGGCGTCTCGGGAGTCAGCTCTTCGGCGGCCTGGGCTTCCGCCGCGGGGGCGCCACAATTGCCGTCTGGCTGACGGATCGTGCCCTCGTCGCAGGCCTCGACACCTTCCGGAGCCGGACCTTCAGCCACTGCCTCGTCTGGCGGAGCCGTCGCAAGATCGCCTTCCATGGCAACGCCTTCCATAGGCGGTGCAGAAGACACAGCCTCTGCCGGTACCTGATCAGTTGCTGGCGGCGGCGGAACGTTTTCGTCGGTGGCGGCGCCGCCTGCTTCCTGACCGGTAGTGGTCGATTCGGCTGCCGCCTGTTCTTCGGTTGCGACCTCTGCCGGAGCTTCAGTCGGTACGAGGGCCTGCGGTTTTGGATGGTAAATCTCGAGCGTGTTGCCGTCGATCTTGCCGCCTTCCGCTTCCCTCGTCGTCAGGGCGACGTCACGAACCTCGACCTGCTGTCCGCTGGCCTGCTCGATATAAGTGATGTCGATGTTGTTATTGATGACGACGTTATTGACGACGTTGACGGTGCCGACCTCCTGGCTGTTGTTAATGATGTTGACGACCTGGTTGTTGTCGCCGATGACAACGTTCTGGATATTCTCAGACTGGAAGTCCTCGTTGCGCACGGCGCTCCAGTAGTAGTTTGGAATGTTGCCGAACGAGATGTCTACGCTGAGGCCGAACGAGTCATTCTGTTGGGGAGGCAGTGGCGCCCAGGCAAGGTGGTCATTATCGCGCCGCCAGGCGACCCATGCTGGCGCCCACTTGGTGCCGGGGACCCAGAACCAGCCGATGTCCTGAGAGTAGGCCCAGCGACCGTAGTGATACGTGGCCCAGCCGAACGGCTCATCGGAAACCCACGTCCAGCCGTTGCGACGGGTGTAGACCCAGCGACCTTCGGTATAGGGACGCCAGTCACGATCGACCCGCGGTGTCCATACGTAACGGTCGCGGAGTTGTACCCACCGACCATGCGGCGCGAGGGGCTGATAGAATGAGCCGATAGCGACATTGACCGATCCGCCACCGGCAAACACACTGAGCTGCGCGTAGAACGGCCGTTCGCGGTAGTAGCGGTCCCAGTAGCTGTCGATGTTGAACGCCACGGTCGGCAGGTATGCATAGCGCACGTAGCTGGCAACCGAGAGCTGGGTGTTGCGATATGGGATGGTAAGATAGCGGGCGCTGAACCAGCCACGGTAGCCCCGGTAAGAGCCATCGCACCAGGTCAGGTTGCGAACGCAGCCGAACAGCGTCACTGGAGCGCTTTGCGGGACTACAACCAGGACCGGATACCGTGTGTCGGGACCTGCGCGCTGGTTCAGATTGACGGTGGTGTTGGCATAAACTTGCTGCGCATCCGCTGCGCCGGAAAACGATAACGACGCTGTCAGCACCACGGCCGCAGCGGCAAGTCTGGTCATATAGGTTTTCAGCACGGGCATGTATGGCTAGCTCCATTGAAAACGTGAAATTCTGCGCAAAAAAGCCATCCCGCAGTGGCGGAACAGCATTAGCCTGCGTTCGTCACAACGTTGGCAACGCAATCTGGTTCCGTACCATTGGCCGCAGCTTCATGACGATCCCAAGGCGCCACCTGACGTGAACTACCTCATCTCGGCTGCAGTGAGCAGATCCGGGGTCGACAAGCTTTGGGACAAGGGCGGACGGCGAGATGCTATCCTCGAACACTTGACGACTGATCAGATACTCCCGTCTATAAATGCAGAAGTGGCTTTTCCACATTGCAGCGAGCCAGCAGGTTGCGAACGTTCGACACCTGCCATTGACCACCGCGTGCCGTGCGGACACCGCGATTGTTCAAGGCAATGGCCATGCCGCGAAGGCTGGTGATGCCGGAACTTTGGATGGATGCGATTATCGGCAGCACTGTCTGGGCGAACCGGTCGGCCTCGTTGATCGACACCGCACGCCCTTTGGCTGCTGCAGCCGCGCTGTTGGTCGGGTTGCCGAGCTTCGCGCCATTGATCTTGCGAGAGGCGAGGGCTGCCCTCGTACGCTCCGAGATCAGTCGGCGTTCTTTCTCCGCAAGCGCTGCGTAAAGGTGCAGCATGAAGGGATCGGCGTCGGCGCCGAGTTCGGCAACGATGAAGGGGATCCGCTGGGCCATTAGCCCTGAGATGAACGCGACATCGCGCGACAGTCGGTCGAGTTTGGCAACGACGATCAGGCATTTGGCCCGGCGTGCTGCGGAAAGTGCTGCGGCGAGCTGCGGCCGTCTTTCCAGTGCGTCTGCTCCCTTGCCAGTCTCGATCTCGGTGAAGGCATCGCCAATCTCCATGCCCTCGGCCTCGGCAAAGCGCTCGACGGCAGCCCGTTGTGCCTCAAGTCCCAGCCCCGATCGACCCTGCCTTTGCGTCGAGACCCTATAGTAAGCAATTGCGCACTGCACCATGGATTTCCTCGGGGTGTTCAAACTGCAAACCACCGTTTGCAGTTTGCTCACAGCGGGCAAAAAACCAAGTTCTTTCAGGGATATACGCGTGGTCGTTCTTACACCTGCGCCATTGCGCCGGAAACGGTTGTAGTGAATTGGGCGATATTCTCGATCATGTCCTAGCTCTCGGCTTAACACGGGCGTGCTTTCGCCGCCCCTTCCCAGGCTTATAATTTGATGGAGGACCGAAAAGATAGGTGATGTAAGGAACCTTCTGGTTGCAGTTCTGTTAGAGTTGTTTGATTGCCTCACCGCCGCAAAGGCGATCAAGGCAAAAAGCCCGCCAGCTACCCCCTCCGCTGGTGGGCTTTTTTGCGTTCGCACGCCAGTCACGCAATTAAAAATTGGCTCTTTTTTTAGGCGGAGCGGCATTGGCCGTCTTCCTACAACTCGTGGGGCGGCGGCGCGATTGTGGCGACGTTGAAACCGCCACCGAGCCTAGGAAGGCAGGGTTTACATTGCAGCGAGTAACTTGATCACGTCCGGGGTTTCCATGGAGTTCCGATAGGACTCCTATTGGGACTCAGTCGCCAACCTGGCCGCCGTGACGTCTACTCGCTGGATTGTTATCCCCATAGTTCGCCGACGGATGGTTCAATTGGGGAAGATTGGTCTCCAGCGCTTGATATTCTGCCTCAAGAAGCAATTGCGCATAAGGTGGCTCGTAGCCTTTGTCGTCATACAGATCGCGCGGTAGAGGAGCATGCCTACTGCCATAGTCCACTTGAACCCAGCCATCTTCTCGACGGTAGAGCCCACCGGCGACGACCGGAGGAATAGGTCTCAATTCTGTAGGGGCCCTTGTTTCCAAGGGCGCCACCGGAACGCTTGTCTTGGCGGCCAGCTCTGGAAGAGAACGGTACAGCTGGGCGGAAGTCTGCGGTTCGATAACGGCGGCACGGGTCAAAGCATACAAAACATCGGGATCCGATGTGGACCAAAGGTGATAATTCACACCTTTGTGGCTGACAGAACGCTCATAAACCCAATCCATCGACGGCCTCGACGTGTTTTCGATCCGCCAATATATGCACCAGATCCCTGCAACTCGGTTAACCGACTTTGAACGGGCCAGCGCTCCCAGAGATTGGATTCTCTGGCCTACAGAGGTGGCTCGGTTTGTTTGAACAGGCTCGACGGCTTGATAAGTGGATCGGCTGCCGGGTTTACGCCGCTGCGAGAAGCGGCTGGTTGAAGTACGCGTGGTCCGGAGTTTTCCGGCCCAAGCTCGAATGTGGGCGTAGGCCGTTGTAAAAGTCGAGGTATCGGCCGATCGACGCACGGGCATGGCTGACGGTCTCGTAAGCCCTGAGATAGACCTCCTCGTATTTAACCGATTTCCAGAGCCGTTCGACGAAGACGTTGTCGCGCCAGGCGCCCTTGCCGTCCATGCTGATCTTGATGCCGTTGCCGCTCAGCACCGTCGTGAAGGCCACGCTGGTGAACTGCGAACCTTGATCGGTGTTAAAAATGTCTGGCCTGCCGAAGCGGGCCATCGCCTCCTCGACGGCCTCGATGCAGAAATCGGCCTGCATCGTGATGGAGAGCCGCCAACTCAATACCCGTCGGCTGAACCAGTCAACGACGGCGGCAAGATAGACGAAGCCCCGGGCCATCGGAATATAGGTGATATCCATTGCCCAGACCTGGTTCGGCCGCGTCACCGGCAACTTGCGCAGGAGATAGGGATAGATCTTGTGCCCCGGCGCTGGCTTCGACGTGTTCGGCCGACGGTAGATCGCCTCGATCGCCATCCGCTTCATCAGCGTCGCGACATGCAGGCGGCCGACGATGATGCCTTCCTCGGCCAGGAGGTCGCGCAGCATGCGGCTGCCGGCAAAGGGATAT
>JBKJRE010000435.1:0-2899 GCA_046594775.1 Rhizobiaceae bacterium
CCATGCGGCCAAGCACGCGGTCGCGCGCGGCCAGTGCGGCTTCCGGATGGCGGTCGGGACGGCGACGTTCGGGCAATTGCGGCAGGGCCACCAGCAGGGCGGCTTGCGAAACGGTGAGGCGTTCCGGCTCCTTGCCGAACCAGGCGAGCGAGGCCGTGCGCACGCCTTCCAGATTGCCGCCATAGGGCGCCAGCGTCAGGTAGCGTTCGAGAATGTCGCGCTTGCCGAGACGCCGTTCGATCTGGATGGCGCGCAACAGCTGGCGAAGCTTGCTGGCGAGGCTGCGGCCTTCGCGCGGCTCGATCAGCCGGGCAAGCTGCATCGACAGGGTGGAGCCGCCCGAGACGATGCGGCCATTGCCGGCGAACTGGAGTGCGGCGCGGGCAAGCGCGAAGGCGTCGATGCCGGGATGATCCCAGAAGCGCTTGTCCTCATAGGCGACCAGCATGTCGACGAATTGCGGATCGACCTGGTCGAGGTTGACGGCGAGACGCCAGCGGCCTTCCCGGTTGGCAAAGGCGCGCAGCAGCGCGCCGTTGCGGTCGGTGACTTCGGCCGATATGGCGGTCGCGTCGGGCAGCGGCGGCGGGAAGGCGCGGTCGAGCGATTCCAGCGCCGTCCAGGAGGCGGCCAGAAGGGCGGCTGCGGCGAGGGCGGTGACGGAGAGGGGACGGAGGAAGCGGTTTGTCGCCATCGTCTTCACCGCGCCCTAAGGCGCCTTGACCTCCATCATGCCGGTCGCGGTGCGGGCCGAATATTGCGGCCGGTACATGTCTTCGACGCTCGCCGCCGGATGGGCGAAGACGCCCGGCGTCACGGCGCGCACGACATAGGCCAGCGAGATCGCCCGGTCGCTGCCGGCCGAGCGATCGAAGGCCGCAATGAAGCGGTCATCGCGGAATTCGAGATGGGCCGCCTCGGTGGGCGCCAGCCAGCCGAAACTCGCAAGGTCGGCGCTGGAGACGAGCCGCGGATTGTCGATCTCGAAACCGGCGGGCAACAGGTCGTTGACCAGCACGCGCGAGGCCCAGTCATTGTATTGCCTGACCTTGAGCACGACAACGAAACGCTCGTTCTGGGTGACCTCGGTGACGTTGGCCTCGCTGCCGTCGTGCCGGTAATAGGTGCGCTCGATGGCGAAGCCGTCACCGCCAGCCGGCAAGGGCTGGACCGGCGCTGCGACCGTGGTGACGACAGCCTGGATCGGCCGGCCGCCGGTGTTGGCGATGACCATCGGCTGGTCGATCAGCTCGCTGCCGGTGACCGTCCGAGAGAAGGCCCCTGTATAGGGCTGGCCGTTGACGTCGAGCGAGAGGGCCGCGTTGCCGGCCTGCAGCGCACGCGCCGCAAGCAGCATCCACGCCTCGTCCTGCGTGCTCGTCCACTTTGTGTCCTTGCGCTCGGCCGTGACCAGTCCGATCAGTTCGGGCACCACGGCGGGCGCCGGCCGGCTTTCGGCGGCGAGCGACAGCATGGCCGCGCCGTCGCGCAGCTTCGAGCCATAGTCGGAGCGGTTCCAGTCATGGTCACTGGTCGATTTTGCAAGCTGGAGGGCCGCGGTGAAGGCCGTCTCCGAACGCTGCACGTCGCCGTAGAGAGCCAGGCTGGCGGCAAGCTGGGCCACCGCCATCGGGCTCGAGAAGGCTTCAAGCTTGGTGTCGGAATAGTAGCGCAGGTCGCCGACCGAGGCCTTCTTGTTGCGCGCCAGAACATATAGCGCATAGGCGATCTCGGCGCCGCGGTCCTCCAGATCGATGTCGTAGGCCATGGCGTTCTGAAGGTTGTTCAGTGCCTGCGACATGGCCTGCGCCGGCACCTCAAAGCCCTTTTCGCGGGCACGCGTGAGGAAGTCGCTGACATAGGCATCGAGCCAGAGATCGCCCGAGCCCGGCCCCCACAGGCCGAAACTTCCCGACGAGGACTGGTAATTGAGGACGCGGTAAATCGCATCCTGGATGCGTTCCTTGATTTGCGGATCGTCGGCCATGCCGGCGCCGGCCGCGAGTTCGCTGACATAGAGCAGCGGCAGCGCGCGGCTGGTGGTCTGCTCGGCGCAGCCATACGGGTAGCGGTCGAGCGTCATCAGCAGGGAGGGTACGTCGAAGGCCGCCGATTGCGAGACGCCGACGCTGACGCTGGCGCCGTCGAGCAGGCTTGCCGCGAGAAGCTCGCGGTCGACGCGCAGGCTGCCGCCGTTCGGCCCGAGGTCGACGACCAGGCGGGTTGTGACCGGAAGCGTGGCAGGTCGGACCGGCAGCGCCAGAACCTGCTCTACGGTCATGCCGTCCGCGCCCGACAGGCTGATGGTTATGCCGGCGTCGCCGACGCTTTCGGCATCGAGCGGCACGGTCAGCGTCTGGCGCTTGCCGCCTGTGAGCGTCAGCGTTTCGGGCAGGAGCCCAACGGAGAGGCCCTCGCTGGTCTCGATGGCGAGCGCATAGTCGCCGTCAGGCGCATCGGTGTTGGCGATGTCGAGCCGCATGACAGCATGGTCGCCAGGCGCCAGGAAGCGAGGCAGGCCCGCAGTCAGGACAATCGGATCGCGTATTATGACGTCCTGCACGGCATGGCCCACGGCCCTTTTCGTCCACGCGACGGTCATGATGCGGACGGTGCCGTTGAACTGCGGCAGGTCGAACGAGATTGTCGCCTTGCCGTCGGCGTCGAGACGCACCGGGCCGGAGAAGAAGGCGACGAGCTTTTCGGTTGGCGGGCTGCCCTCGGCGGCAAGGGCGGAACCGTCGCCGCCGGTGCGCAGACGCCCGGCAGCGCCAAGCGAGCCGTCGATCAGGCGACCGTAGAGGTCGCGCAGTTCAAGGCCGAGCTGGCGCTGGCCGAAGAACCATTCGACCGGATCAGGCGCCTTGTAGCTGGTCAGGTTGAGAATGCCGACATCGAC
>JBKJRE010000588.1:0-2956 GCA_046594775.1 Rhizobiaceae bacterium
CCTGCGTGGACTACGGCAACAACATCCGCCAGATGGCGTTCGATGAAGGCGTGGCCGATGCATTCGACTTCCCCGGATTCGTCCCGGCGTATGTACGGCCGTTGTTCTGCCGCGGCATCGGTCCGTTCCGCTGGGTCGCGCTGTCCGGCGATCCGGAAGACATCTACAAGACCGACGCCAAGGTGCGCGAACTGACGCCCGGCAACACGCATCTGCACAACTGGCTCGACATGGCGCGCGAACGCATCGCCTTCCAGGGCCTGCCGGCGCGCATCTGCTGGGTGGGGCTGGGCGACCGCCACCGGCTGGGGCTGGCCTTCAACGAGATGGTGGCCAGCGGCGAGCTGAAGGCGCCGGTGGTGATCGGCCGCGACCATCTCGATTCCGGCTCGGTCGCCTCGCCCAATCGCGAGACGGAGGCGATGCGGGACGGCTCCGACGCGGTGTCGGACTGGCCGCTGCTCAACGCGCTTTTGAACACCGCGCCGGGCGCCACCTGGGTGTCATTGCACCATGGCGGCGGCGTCGGCATGGGGTTTTCCCAGCATGCCGGCATGGTGATCGTCGCCGACGGCACGCGAGACGCCGCGCGGCGGCTGGAGCGGGTGCTGTGGAACGACCCGGCGACCGGCGTGATGCGCCATGCCGATGCGGGCTACGAGATCGCGCTCGAGTGCGCGCGGGAGAAGCAGCTGAACCTGCCGGGGGTGCTGGGGTAGGGGGGCCAGAGATCTTCGTAGCAGGCACGCTAGCGCAGATTTACCCTTCCGTAACCATAGCAAGTGTATTATATGTTCTCTTTATGTTCCAGAATGAGCGCATGGTTGGCACGACGGAAATCGAATGGACAGACACGACGTGGAATCCGGTAACGGGTTGCACGAAGATCAGCGCGGGCTGTGACCATTGTTATGCGGAGCGCTTCTCGGAGCGGTTCCGAGGTGTGCCGGGACATCCATTTGAGCAGGGGTTCGACCTAGTGCTCCGCCCTGAGCGTATAGAACAGCCGCTATATTGGAAGTCGCCGAGAATGATCTTCGTGAACTCGATGTCCGACCTCTTCCATAAGGAAATACCCTTTGAATTCATCGATCGTGTGTTCGACACGATCGAACGCGCCCATTGGCATACATTCCAAATCCTGACGAAGCGAAGCTCGCGAATGCGAGATTATGTGAATCGTCGCTACGGTGCAGACGCCGCGCCTTCGCATGTTTGGCTTGGTACATCTGTAGAGGATGGTGCCAGAAGATCGCGTATCCGCCACATGCGGCAGATGCATGCTTCGATACGGTTCCTTTCTGTGGAACCTTTGATCGGAGCAATGGGCCAGATGGATCTCGACGGTATCGATTGGGTGATTGTCGGTGGCGAGAGCGGGCCCAGAGCAAGGCCAATGCTGACAGAATGGGTTCGCGAAGTTCGTGATCAATGCAATGAGGCCGGCGTGGCATTCTTCTTCAAGCAATGGGGTGGGCTAAGGCCGAAAAGCGGTGGACGATTGCTAGACGGCGAAGAGTGGAACGAGTTACCCCAAGTAAGTCCGAATCAGTGTCGAGTCTCGACAGCCGCTGAATAGCAAGCCACGAGGTCTTGATGAACACGTACTTCGAACGTGAGCAGACCGCGGCCAAGCATTTCATCCTCCAACACTACCTGCAGGCCTTGGCGCTGATCACGCTCCAAGGACCATTCTCGACTCTGACATATGTTGATGGCTTCTCCGGGCCGTGGGAGTCACGGACGTCAGACTTTGCCGACACCTCCTTTATGATCGCCATTAGGGTGTTGCGCGATGTCCAATGGCAGATGAAGGCTAGGGGGCTTAACCGGACGATCAAGTGCTTCTTCGTGGAGAACGATTCAAGTGCTTTTGCGCAGCTAGACCAAACGGTGCGCAAATACCATCGGCCTGATGAAAACTTCCACGTTGGCACGCTAGCCGGTCGGTTCGAGAATGCCATTCCCTCCATCATCACGTTTGCGGAGGGTATGACCCTCACGTTCATTGACCCCACAGGGTGGACTGAATACCCGTTTGACAAGGTCAAGCCGCTGCTGAAGCGCCCCTACAGCGAAACGCTTGTCAACTTCATGTACGACCACATCAGCCGATTTACATCGTGGGAAGACGAGGCGATTACCGAATCCTTCAACGGCATTCTGCGTCCAGGGTGGCGGGATCGCATTGACCGTAGGCTGCCTCCGGGCGAGGCTGCCGAGCGGTTGTTCAGGAGCGAGTTTAAATCAGCAGGTGCTTTCGCGCATGTGGTCTCCACTCCTATAAAGAAAATTTCCGACAGGACCCATTTCTGCATCACGTACGGGACTCGGCACTCGAAGGGCTTGGAAGTCTATCGCGGGGTTGAGTATCAGGCACTTCAGGATCACGAGTTCCGTCGCCTCGACTCGCGACTATCGAAGGTCGAGGCATCGTCGGGGCAGAGCCAGATGTTCAAGGCTGTCGATCTCGATGCGACTGCTATGTTGAAAGCCGAGCGTACGGCGGAGGTGGAAGCAGCGATGGCTTGGGTGGAGCAACGATTGAGGAGCTTGCACCACGGCGAGCAGTTCTCGGATCTCTGGCCGGTCATGTTGGAGCAGTTTGTGTTGCGCCTTACCGACGCGAAGGATGTCTGCGTCCAACTCGCGAAGCGCGGGGTCATCAAATCCACATGGAAGGAACGGGGGCCTCTTTTCAAAAAACCGAATGATGGCGACCTGATTGTACTGTCCGCTTCATCCTAACGTGACACACGACCCATGAGTTGGCATCAAGTGCGGATGTAGTGTCGCGTGGTGTCTCAGTTTGAGTTCGACGCCTCGCTTGTCGCGAAACCCCCGCGCCGTCAACATGCTTAGCGGAAACTATGGGAGGCGACATGTCCTATTTCGTGAAAGTCATACCCCCGAGCCTTCCGCTCCGGCCGGGTCCCCGCTGCTAAAGCAGCGTCCC
>JBKJRE010000087.1:0-3126 GCA_046594775.1 Rhizobiaceae bacterium
TCCTGACGCTCAACAGGCGCCATGCATCGCGCGAGGTGTTCGATGCGGCCTGCCGGCTGTCCGGCACGGTGCCGAGAATTGTCCTTGAAGGGACCTCGCCCCACACGCTCTTCGCCCTGGCTGAAGGCGGCAACGGCGTCGCAGTGGTGCCGTCATCGGCGCTTCTTTCGGGACGCTCTCTGGTCAGCCGGCCAATCACCATGCGCGGCGAACTGATCCGCTTCGACATTTGCGCCATGTGGGACGGCCGCACCCCATTGCCCGCCTACGCCCGCCGCTTCGTCGAAGCCTTGCGCCTTCATATCCTGGCGCAAGAGCGCGGCGCACCAGTGCGCGTCGTGCAGGCGCAGGGCCGTTTGCATATTGTTTGAACACATTCCAATTCTGCATGGATTTCTGGCTGAATCTTTCATTGGACGATTGCTCGGGCCCCTGCATAAGCTGCTGGCAGCAGTTCCGTTCAGGATCCGCGTGCAACCCGGAAGCGAGCTGTGAATGAGCGGAAACGCTTGGACTATCCTGCGAAGTTTCAATCAGGAACGCATCGTCCTCCTTGTCGCAGTGCTGATCTTTGGCGCCGCGGTACTGGCGCTGCCGGGCTTTCTCACGGCGGCGAACCTGATTTCCATCGTTCGCTCCATCGCGGTGTTGGGTATTCTGGCGCTGGGCATGTCTGTCGTCATCATCGGGCGGGGCATCGATCTCTCGATGGTCGCCATCATGGCGATGTCGATTGCCTGGTACCTGCAACTGCTCGGAGACGGCATGCCCGATCATGGCGCCCTGGCGCTGGTGCTCGCCGGCGTCCTCGCCATCGGGCTGCTGAACGGCATCCTCGTCGCCTATGCCGAGGTGCCCGCCATCTTCGTGACGCTGGCGAGCGGTTCCTTCGTCTTCGGCTTCGTACGCTCGCAACTGATCACCTCGGACGCGGTTCCCGTCCCCGGCGGCCACTGGGTCGAGTTGCTTGGCGGCCTGCGGTTTGCCGGCATACCGGTCGAGGTTTATCTGTTCGCGGCTCTGTCGGGAGCGGTGTTTCTGCTGCTGCGCTTCACCAAATGGGGACGCTACGTCTACTACGCCGGCGACAACCCGGTGGCGGCGCGCAACATCGGCATTCCCGTCAGGCCCATGCTGGTGATGCGCTACGTGCTGTCGGCGCTGATCGCTTTCGTCGCCGGCCTGCTGACAGCCGCCAGCCTGCATTCGATCAACACCCGCGTCGTCAATTCCACCTTGCTCTACGACATCGTGCTGGTCGCCGTGATCGGCGGCATCGGCCTGGCGGGCGGCAAGGGTGGCGTGCGCAACGTGCTGGTCGGCGCGGCGCTGATCGGCATCATGCTCAACGCCATGACCATCATCGACATTTCGTTGCTCTACCAGAACCTCATCAAGTCGACGATTCTGCTCTTTGCGATCATTATCGACGGCCTGCTCAATCCGCGCGACGAACAGACCGCCCAGCAGGGCGACATATGAGCCTGCTGAACCAACCGGATAACAGAGTAAACAGGGAAAAGGATATCACCATGAAACAACTAAAGACACTCTTGGCAGTTGCCCTTGTGTCAGTCGCATCGTTTGCCGCAATGCCTGCTTCCGCACAGGACCCGTCTCCGGCGATGTATGCAGAGAAGCTCGCCGGCAAGCGGGTGCTGCTGGTTCCCATGGCAATGGGCTTCGATCTGGCGCAGGGCTGGGCCGCCATTCTCAAGCATGAGATCGAGGCCTTCGGCGGCGTTTTCGAGACACGCGACCCCAACTGGAGCGTGGAAGCCGGCGCCCAGGCGATCACCGAAGCGATTGCCTCGGATCAGAAGCCGGACGTGCTGATCGTCATGTCGCCCGACCTCAACTCCTACTCCAAGCTGATGAAGCGGACCCAGGATGCCGGCATCTACGTGCTGCTGATCGACAATCCGGCGAACTTCAAGGCCGATGCCTATATCGGCAGCGACTGGACGCAGCTTGGCCGGCTTGAAGCCGAAGCCGTGGTCAAGGGCTGCGGCGAGGGCTCGTCGAAGAAGATCGGACTGGTCCAGGGCGACCAGGTCAATGCGACGAGCCTTTACCAGTATGCGGGCATCATGGAAGTGCTGGCCAAGAACCCCGGATTCGAGGTCGTGGCCAAGCCGGATTCGAACTGGGATGCGACGACCTCGCGCAATGTCACCGCCACCATGCTGCAGCAGAACCCCGACATTTGCGGCATCATCGACTTCTGGGACGGCGACGCCTCGGGCGCCGCGGCCGCCATTCGCGACGCTGGCAAGCAGGACCAGGTGTTCCTCGTCACCACCGGCGGCGGCGAAAAAGCGGCTGACTGCGACATGATCGAGAATGGCACCTATGGCGCCGTTGTCATGACCGAACTGGCTCAGGAGAGCTACAACATGGTCACGATCATCAAGTACCTGCTGCAGAGCGGCCAGCCGGCCGGCACGTCCTCGCCCTTCATCTACACGTTGCTGAAGGCGACGACCAAGGAAACCCTGCAGCCCGACAGCTGCTGGGATCTGAAGGCGCTTCAGGCGATGGCGAAATAACTACGAATTTCCGATTTCCGAGATGGGCGGCCGCGCGTTGCGGCCGCCTCCCCTTCTCAGTTCCCATGGATGCCCGATGACATTCCGCGAACGGCTTCAGGCCTGGCGCTACAATCTCGTTCCCGATCACGTCATTGGCGAAATCCTGACCAAGCGCTGGACCGACAATGCGATCCCCTTCATCGCGCTGGTCGTCACTGTCGTCACCTTCGGCAGCCTCATCCCCGGCTTCTTCAAACTCTATTCGCTGCAGGAATCGACCCGCCAGCTCGGCGAATTCAGCCTTGTCGTCATCGGCCTGTCCGTCGTCATGCTCGGCGGCGGCATCGACCTCGCCGTTGGGTCGATCTTCGCGCTCTCGGCCTTCGCGGCGGTCTCCACCTTCTTCATCTTCGAGCAACCGGTCTGGGTCGCCTTCGCCGCCTCGCTCGCCACCGGTTTCGTGTTCGGCGCCATCAATGGCTATCTGATCGGCTACCTGCGCCTGCGAGCCTTCATCACCACGCTGGTGACCTTCATCATCGGCCGCGCCCTTTATGACATTCTGGTGGTCGGCTATAGTTCGCAGATCCAGATG
>JBKJRE010000103.1:0-5826 GCA_046594775.1 Rhizobiaceae bacterium
CGAGCGCGGCAGAATAGTGCTCTGCGACCGGTTTCTCGACTCCTCGCGCGTATATCAAGGCGGGGCGGGGGATCTCGATCCGACCTACATGGCCGAAATCGAGCGCATAGCCATAAATGGCATGATGCCTGATATGACGCTGATCTTCGACATCGATCCCAAGGAGGGCCTGAAGCGTGCTGCCGCCCGCCGCGGAGAAGCACCGGCTGATCGTTTCGAGAAGGAAGATCTGGCTGTGCATCAGCGGCGCAGAAAGGCCTTTCTGGACATTGCTGAGAACGAACCGGAACGGTGCATCGTCATTGACGCTTTGCGGGGCCCAGATGCCGTGGAGAATGTCGTCACGGCCGCCGTCTTTGCAGCCATAGATGCGCTCGCTCAGAAACCGAACGCCCATGCGAGAGGCGCATAATGTTCGAACGGATCGCGCCCGAGCAACATGACACGCTGGAAGGCGTCCCGGAGCCGGCGGAAAACCGGCACCTGTTTGGCCATGCGCATGAGACTGCAATGCTGGCCAAGGCCTATCGCGCCGACAAACTGCCTCATGCGCTGATGCTGGTCGGGCCAGCCGGCATCGGCAAGGCCACGATGGCCTTTCACCTTGCCCGTCATCTGCTGGAATTTCCTTCAGGTGCCGATGCTCCCGAGGGGTTTGTGGATCCCGATGTAACCTCATCCCTGTTTCGCCAGATCGCCATCGGCGCTCACCCATCCGTGCTCCATCTGACGCGCCCGGCCAACGACAAGACGAAGGGTTTCAAGACTGCCGTCACGGTTGAGGAGATACGCCGGGTCAATCGCTTCCTGTCGATGACGTCACACGACGGCGGCTACCGCGTGGTGATTGTCGATCCGGCCGACGACATGAACATCAATGCTGCCAACGCCTTGCTGAAGAACCTCGAAGAACCGCCATCGCGAACGGTCTTTGTCCTGATCTCGCACTCGCCGGGGGCACTTTTGCCAACCATAAGGTCGCGCTGCCAGATGATCAGACTGGCGCCCCTTGCGGGCGATGGCCTGGTTGCAGCGCTCGGTGCGTTCGAGCCGCCGCCTGAAGAGCCGGCGGCTCGTCAGGCGCTCTGCGAACGGGCAGGGGGCAGCGTGCGCATGGCCATCCTGCTTACCCGGTATGGCGGGTTGGAAATTGCCAAGGCGACTGATGGCTTCGTCAAAATGCCGCGCCTCGATGTCGCCGTCGCTCACCGACTTGCCGATGCTATCAGCGGCCGGGACAAGTCGATGCAGTTTGACATCTTCAACCGTCATCTGCTCGACCTCCTTTCCGATGCCGCAAGCGCGGCGGCTCTGGCGGGCGACACGGCGCAGGCAAACCGCATTTCGGAAATATGGCACGAGTCGCGCGTTGCGATCGACGAAACCGAAACCTACAATCTTGATCGCAAGCAACATGTGTTGAACATGATCGTCAGGCTGCAGGACACGTTCCGAATGTGAAGCCGGGGCGATAGAGCGGTATGGCCTTGCCCGTCCCGATGCGCTATTTCCCCGCAACATCAGTTTGCATCCAGAACGGCATCTCCATGTCCCGAGAAAAATACTATCTGACCACGCCGATATTTTATCCGAACGGCAAGCCCCACATCGGTCACGCCTATAATGTCATTGCCTGCGACGCCCTTGCGCGCTTTCAGCGTCTGGACGGCAAGGATGTGTTCTTTGTGTCCGGTACCGACGAACACGGGTTGAAGATGCAGCAGACGGCCGACGCCGAGGGCCTGACGCCGCTGGAACTGGCCGACCGGAATTCGGCGAGTTTTCGCTCGATGCTGGAAGCCGTCGGCGCCTCCAATGATGTATTCATCCGCACCACCGAGAAGCGGCACCATGAGTCCTGTCAGGCGATCTGGGAGCGCATGGCCGCAAATGGCGACATCTACCTTGATCGATATAGCGGCTGGTACTCGGTGCGCCAGGAGGCATATTTCGACGAGGGCGAAACCACGCTTGGCGATGACGGGATCCGCCGTGAACCTCTCGGATCGCCCGTCGAGTGGAACGAGGAGGAAAGCTATTTCTTCCGGCTTTCGGCATACCAGGAGCGCCTGCTCAAACTCTATGAGGCGAGCCCGGAGTTCATCGGGCCGCAGGAGAGGCGAAACGAGATTCTGAGCTTCGTCAATTCCGGCCTGAAGGATTTGTCGATTTCCAGAACCACCTTCAGTTGGGGGGTGCCTGTTCCGGGCGATGACAAGCACGTGATGTATGTCTGGGTCGACGCCCTCACCAATTACATCACTGCAGCAGGATTTCCCGACACGGCTGCCGAAAACTGGGCTTACTGGCCTGCCAACGTGCATGTCATCGGCAAGGACATTATCCGGTTCCACGCCGTCTACTGGCCGGCCTTCCTGCTGTCGGCGGGAATTGAATTGCCCAAGCGCGTGTTTGCGCATGGCTTTCTGTTCAATCGCGGGGAGAAAATGTCGAAATCGGTGGGCAATGTCGTCGACCCGTTCGCGATGATCGAACATTACGGTCTCGACCAGGTCCGGTATTTTTTCCTGCGCGAGGTCTCTTTCGGCCAGGATGGAAGCTACAATCACGAGGCGATCGTCAACCGTACCAATGCCGATCTCGCCAATGATCTAGGCAATCTGGCCCAGCGTTCACTGTCCATGATGGCCAAGAACTGTGACGGACAGGTGCCGGCCAAGGGCCGTCTCGCGACAGAGGACGAAGCGATCCTGAAACAGGCGTCGGAGGCTCTGGCGACGGCGCGAAAGGCGATGGTGGAACAATCCATTCACCAGGGGCTGGCTGCGATCTTTTCCGTCGTCGCCGAAGCCAATCGCTATTTCGCAGGGCAGGAGCCCTGGGCGCTGAGGAAGACCGACCCTGTCCGTATGGAGACGGTGTTGTGGACGACTGCCGAAATTCTGCGTCGCGTCGGGATTTTGTGCCAGCCCTATATGCCCGGCTCGTCATCGAAGCTGCTGGAACTGTTGGCGGTGCCAGCGGATGCGCGAGGCTTTGCGCATCTGGATGAAGCCCACGCGCTTGTTTCCGGAACCATTCTGCCGCCTCCGTCGCCGGTCTTTCCGCGCTATGTGGAGCCGGTGGCAGAGACCGCGTGAGCTGAGTTGTGATGCTTGTCGATAGCCATTGCCATCTTGATTTTCCCGACTTTGACGGGGAGCGGGACGTCCTTGTTCGGCGCGCTTCGGCCGCAGGCATAGCGCGCATGGTGACGATATCCACCCGCGTCAGGAACTTTCCGCAAGTCCTTGCGATAGCAGAACAATATGATGAGGTTTACTGCTCGGTTGGGACCCATCCGCACAACGCGGCCGAAGAAACTGACGTGACCGCCGAAGATCTGTTGGGTCATGCGTCCCACCCCAAGGTGGTGGCGATCGGCGAGGCCGGACTGGATTATCACTATGACAAGAGCCCACGCGACCTGCAGATGCGGGGCTTCCTCGTTCACATAGAAGCGGCGCGGCGCACCGGTCTGCCGCTGGTAATCCACGCGCGCAACGCCGACGAAGACGTTGAAAGGACGCTGGAAGAGGAAATGGGGAAGGGTGCCTTCCCGTTCATTCTCCACTGCTTTTCGTCCGGCCGTGAGTTGGCCCGCGTTGGCGTCGCGCTTGGTGGCTACATATCCTTCTCCGGCATTTTGACGTTCAAAAACTCCGAAGAACTGCGATCCATTGCCGCCGAAGTGCCGCGCGACCGCCTACTCGTCGAAACCGACGCTCCATATCTGGCGCCAGTGCCAATGCGCGGAAAACGCAACGAGCCGTCCTACGTCGTGTATACCGCGGCAATACTGGCCGGGACGACCGGTGAAACCCCCGAGGAGATTGCGAAGACAACCACTGACAACTTCTTTCGGCTCTTCAGCAAGATGCCGCGGCCAGCCGCTCTGGTGGGCTGAGCGGTGAGCGACATCCTGCGCTTTACGATGCTGGGCTGCGGCTCGTCTCCCGGCGTGCCCCGCATCACCGGCGACTGGGGCAATTGCGATCCCGCAAACCCGAAGAACCGGCGCATGCGCACCGCCGCGATGGTGGAACGCATTTCCGCCACCGGCGGCATCACCCGGGCGGTGATCGATACAGGCCCGGACTTTCGCGAGCAGATGCTGGCGACCGCCGTCAGTAAGATTGATGCAGTGCTCTACACCCACGCCCATGCCGACCACATTCATGGCATCGACGATTTGCGCGGCTACTGGCTAGAGCATCGGAAGCTGGTCGAGATTTTCGCCGACGCGCCGACCCTGAAACGTTTGCGACAGGCCTTTGAATACTGCTTCACGACACAGGCCGGTGGCTCCTATCCGCCCATCCTCCAGGCTAATGAGATCGACCACGATAAGGCATTCACCGTGACAGGAGAGGGGGGTGCCCTCACCTTCGAGCCGCTGCCCCAGATCCACGGCGACATCGTGTCCCTTGGCTTCCGGGTGGGCCCGATCGGCTATTGTCCAGACGTCAGCGCATTTCCTGACCCTACCGCCGGTCGGCTTGCCGGACTCGAGCTTCTGGTTATCGACGCCCTCCAGTACAAGCCTCATCCCAGCCACTTTTCGCTCGACCAAGCACTTTCATGGATTGAACGTCTCAAACCACGACGAGCCGCCCTGACCCATATGCACACTGCGCTCGACCACGCGACGGTGATGAAGGAAACGCCGGAACATGTGGAACCCGGCCATGACGGCCTGGTGATGGAATTTCGTATCTGAATCAGATCGATGGAGCCAAGTTCTGATGGCCGGAAGCATTGAACGCGTCACCCTTGCAGCCAAGGAAGCCGGGCTGAGGATCGAAGTCATGCGCATGGGTGCCTCGACGCGGACGGCACCGCAAGCTGCCGAGCAATGCGGCTGCTCAGTGGCCCAGATTGTGAAGTCACTGATATTCCGCGGCGAAACGACCGGCAATCTCTATCTCTTCCTGTTGGATGGATCGGCCAGGCTTGATCTCGACAAGGCAGGCAGTCTGGCCGGGGAAGCGCTGACGCGCGCGGACCCGAGCCTGGTGCGCGAGAGAACCGGATTTGCCATCGGCGGCGTTTCACCGATCGGCCATCTGACCACGATCGAGGCCTTCGCGGACAACGGTCTCCTGCTCCATGATCGCGTCTGGGCAGCCGCCGGGGCCCACGATGCGGTCTTTGCTGCAGCACCAAATGCGCTCATTGCGGCCGCAAACGCCACCCTTGCAAGCATTTCCACATAGCTCATAAGTTCCATAATATATCTTATGCGACTTTCAGACGATCGATATGGGCAGCATCCGTCTCGGGACTGCTCCCCGCCACAATGGCGCCCGTTCGTTGCCGACCTTGACGTTGGCCCGGCCCAGGCGTTAGTCCCATCCACGTGATCCAAGCACGCGAAAGGTTGCCGTCATAATGGAGATTTTCACGGCAACCGGTTTCACGGCCCTGCTCCAAGTCATCGCTATCGATCTTGTTCTGGCTGGCGACAATGCCATTGTCATCGGTCTAGCCGCTGCCGGTCTCCCGGTTGAACAGCGCAAACGAGCGATCCTCATCGGCGTCGTTGCCGCGACAGTCCTGCGTATCTGCTTTGCAGCGGTAACGGTGCAGTTGCTGGCAGTTGTCGGACTGCTGCTGGCCGGAGGCATTCTTCTTCTGTGGGTATGCTGGAAAATGTGGCGCGAGTTGCGCACCACCGCCTCAGACATCAATGACGCCACTGAAACCTTGTCGGACGCCGATATTGACAAGGATGGCGTCGTCGGCGGCAGAGTTGCGCGCAAGACGCTCGGTCAGGCCGCATTGCAGATCGTTATCGCCGATGTCTCGTTGTCCAGGGACATCGAG
>JBKJRE010000311.1:0-3762 GCA_046594775.1 Rhizobiaceae bacterium
CGTCAACGAATTCATTAAAATTTAAACAGTTGCGGAACACAACTGGAACAGATAGTGTTTGTTCTGGTTTTGTTTGGGTTTTGATTCACGGGGGAAATATCCATGCTGACGCGCAAGCAACATGATCTTCTGCTCTTCATTCATGAAAGGCTGAAGGAATCCGGGATACCTCCATCCTTTGATGAAATGAAGGATGCGCTTGATTTGGCATCCAAATCCGGCATCCATCGTCTGATCACGGCGCTGGAAGAACGCGGGTTCATCCGGCGTCTGCCCAACCGCGCCCGCGCACTTGAGGTTCTGCGGCTGCCGGATTCGATCGCCCCCGGATTGAACGCGGCGCGCAAATTTTCACCGAGCATTATCCAGGGCAGCTTGGGCCGGCCGAAGCCGGAAACGCGTGAACGGTCCGCCGGCAATGACGATGATGCGACTGCGGGCGTTTCGGTCCCGGTAATGGGCCGTATCGCGGCGGGCGTTCCGATAGACGCGATCCAGCACCAGACGCATGCCATCACCGTTCCTCCGGAGATGATTTCGGGAGGTGATCACTACGCGCTTGAGGTCAGGGGCGACTCGATGATCGAGGCGGGCATCCTTGATGGAGACACCGTGATCATCCGAAACGCCAGCACGGCCAATCCCGGCGAGATCATCGTGGCGCTGGTCGATGAAGAGGAAGCGACGTTGAAGCGCTTCCGGCGAAAGGGCGCCTCGATAGCACTTGAGGCCGCCAATCCTGCATATGAGACGCGGATTTTTGGCCCTGACCGGGTTAAGGTTCAGGGCAAACTCGTGGGATTGATCAGACGCTACTGACGTTGCACGGCGCCGGCAGGCCTCGAATCCGCGTGGGGAACCGAAGCTTTTGGACGGCTGTAAGGCGCCAGTCCTCTGGCTTCGCGTGAGAACCGTCGCTGGAGGTGCCACGGGCGGTAGGGTTGCGTAATCGCATAATGGACATTTGCCGTGATGCGCGGATTGTGTGCAAGAATTCCTTTGCCAGAATAATTGTGACTTCGGCTCCGATCGACGGCGGGTGAAGTCATGCGCGGCTTGAATTTGACCTCGGCGCTGCCCCACCGTGCGAGGTCGCGCCTCGTGATGACCAGGGCGTTGCCCGTCGAACAGAGGTTTTTCGCGGTCGCGTCATCGATAACGATGACCGTGGCCCGGTCGCATAGGCTGGCTGCGCTGGCCCTGTCAGACGAATGTACCACGATAGCGCCCGAGATGTGCCGCGCAATGCACAGTTTCTTGCTGCACACGAAGCGGTCGGCCATGTCGACGGACAGTTCTTCTGCAACTTCGAGCCTATCCGCCGTGCTACCCGCCGGTTGGTTGCCGGCGTCAGGTGGCACGACCGAGCGGGCGAGCATGGCGCGCTGCCAGTTGTCGACGGTGAACTGATTGGGCCGCTTGCGGTTCACGGCAATCTCCCCCCTTCCCGCGGAAAGCCCCAGCAGGCGCGCATCTTCCGAGACGAGCAGATCAGGCGTTACCCGATGCGGAAGCATCAGCAGACCGACAATGACCAGCGGCATGGCGAATGCGCGCAGCCAGGTCGTAAAGACGGTCGCCACCGTAAGCGCAGCCGTCAGCGTGATCACAGCGATTGACGGGATGGGGCCGACAATGTCGATGGGCGAGCGTTCAGAGAACCAGCGCGCAATCGCGACCGTCAGGCTGAGCCCCATACCCATCACGTCAAGGAACGGCCCGTCGAGGCCAAACGGCATTGCCAGCGCCGCAATGACGGCGAACGGCATGACAAGCGTCGAGACGACAGGCATTGCGGCCAGATTGGTGAACAGGCCAAGCGATGGCATCTGCTGAAAATGATATGCGGCGTAGATTGCCGTGGCCCCGCCGGCCACCAGCGAGGTCATGGCGAGGCCCCCCATCGCCGCCAGACCCTTGCGCAGGATGCGGAGGATAATGGACCGGTCGGTCGCGCCTCTGGAAGGACGGCGCAAGCGATAGTCGGACCAGGCTGCATAGGCGCCAACCAGGGCGGCGGTCGCGGCGAAAGACATCTGGAAGCTCGGTCCACTGACCTCGTGCGGCGAGAGAGCGATCACCAATATTGCCGAGATGGCGAGGTTTCGCAGCGTGAGCGCAGCACGATCGAACAGGACGGCGGTCAGCATCACGGCGAGCATGATGAAACTCCGCTTGGCCGCCACTTCCGCGCCCGAAATGAAAAGATAGACGGCAATGCCGACAATGGCGACTGCCGATGCGTATTTCTTGACAGGGTGGCGCGATGAGAACCCTGGGAAAAGCCCGAAGCCGACACGCATGAGACCCATGATGGTCCCGGCGACAAGCGCCATGTGCAGACCGGAGATAGATATGATGTGGTAAATGCCGGCCCTACGAAGAGCGTCATTTACCTCGTCCGGGATCCCGGCGCGAACACCAACCACAAGCGCTGCCGCTATTTGGCCTTCCGAGCCGCCAATACGGCGAACGATGCGGTCTGCGATTTCGCCGCGCCAGCGCTCGACCATCACATGGAACCGGGCGAGCGGGCCGGCATCGACCGCGACGCTCGCGAGATCTGGTCCACGGAGGAAGAAGCCGCTTGCGCCAATCCCGGCAAAATAGCTTTGAAAGGAGAAATCGTAACTTCCGGGTCTCACCGGGCCAGAGGGCGGCATGAGCCGCACAAGACCCGATATGGTCGAGCCGGCGACAAGCCCTGGGGGTATGCTCCTCGCCGACACACGCACCCTGTCGGGTGCGTAGCGCAGCACGGGCCGTGCTGTGCTGATGACACCTATCGTGAGTCTGACCCTGCCCGTGGACATGGGTTCTATCGCCACGACGCGACCGACGAGCTGTGTCGTGATCTCCGCACCCAGCATTTTGGTGCCGGATCGCCAAGTCTCGAACTGTCCGCACAGTGCGCCAACGACGATCAGCAGGAGGCCCGCCAGCATCAGATTTATCGGCGGTCGCGAGCGCGTGACCACCACCAGTCCGAGAAGGCAAATGGCGCCCACGACAAGAGGCTCCAGCGCCGGCTCCTGGTTGGCAGTGAAATAGGACAGAGCGCCTACGGCCAAAGGTATAGGCACCAGGACGAACGCGGTTCCGCTGTCGATTTCTGTCTGGGCCGCTGTCGCAATTCCCGAAATGCTGAGGCTGCGCAGCAGCGCATCGCGCCGGCTCTGAAAAGCTGTTCGACGTAACGAGAGTCCGGGCGGCGTCTTGCGGTCCGCGTCGTGGATTCCCGGGTCGTGCGCGACGACTCTCGCAACAGGCCGGGGCAGCGCCATGGGCGCGTCGGCCGATGCGAACATCAAGCGTTCGCTGACTTCTTCCGGCGAACTGTCTTCCGCCATACCGCGCCCTGCCCGCTTGCCTGCCTCTTGCGCCACAGGCGACCTATGCTACATGAACGCCAGCCCTGCGCACCATAGGCGCCAAACGCTAGCCTGTTCGCGCCTGCGGACAACCCCCAAGGAGAAATATGTCAGACGCCGTCGTCACCCGCTTTGCCCCTTCACCGACAGGATATCTGCATATTGGCGGGGCGCGCACAGCGCTTTTCAACTGGCTCTATTCGCGCCACACAAACGGGAAGATGCTGCTGCGCATCGAGGACACGGACCGCCAGCGTTCCACAGACGCCGCTACCGCGGCCATTCTGGACGGTTTGACGTGGCTTGGCCTCAAGTGGGAGGGCGAAACAGTGTCTCAATACGCCCGCGCAGACCGCCACCGCGAGATCGCCGAAGAGCTTGTACGCATAGC
>JBKJRE010000406.1:0-3242 GCA_046594775.1 Rhizobiaceae bacterium
ATCCCGGCGATTTGTTCGCAATCGGCGACCGAGAATGTCAGCGGAATGCGCATGTCGAACAAGCCGGCCTGGACGGCGTCGGTTTTCGGCAGTGCCTGTTCCTCCAGATAGCGCCAGCTGTGGTGATTGCTGGTGAAGGCCACAGGCTCGCTTGAGCCGAACCACTTCAGCTCAACGCCAAGCGCCTTGCAGGCAGCGACGAAACCATGCGCATCGCGCTCGCTTATGCCCTTGACGAGAAACTGGATGGAACTTCCGACATAGCGTTCGGCATTCGGCCGGACCGGCAGATGGAAGAGCCCGGAGCGCCCGAGCGCCGTTTCCAGCGCCCGGTAACGCTCGTTCCAGCGCTCGATGTTTTCCTCCAGCCCGGCCAGCTGCGGCCGCAGGATCGCGGCGCGCAAATTGTCCATGCGCCCTGAGCAGTTCGGCGTCTCCAGCCGGATGTCGGCGAAATGCGCGGCATCGGGGGCCGCGCCATGGCGTTCATAAAGCATGTACGAGCCGGACAGGATGATGGCCCGCGCCATGAAGTCAGGGTCGTTCGAGGTTAGCAGACCGCCTTCGCCGGAATTGATGTGCTTGTAGGTCTGCGTGCTGAAGCAACCGGCCAGCCCGAAATTTCCACTTGGCACTCCGTTCCACGACGCACCCATCGTGTGCGCGCAATCCTCGATCAGCGTCATTCCATGCGCGGCAACGAGCTCCGCGAGCTTTTCCATGTCCGCGATATGGCCCCTCATATGAGAGAGCAGCAGAAACCTGGCGCCCGACCGCACCGCTTTCGCATTGAGATCATCGAGGTCGATGACGAGATCGTCCGTGCATTCGACCAAGACGGGCCTGCCACCGGCGTTGATGATCGCGCCCGGGACCGGAGAAAGCGTAAAGGCGTTGGTGAGAACGGGTTCGCCGTGCCGCATGCCAGCCGCGACAAGCGCAATATGCATGGCGTAGCCGCCCGATGCGCAGGCGAGGCAATAGGACTGCTGTTGATGGTCCGCGTATTCCGCCTCAAGCAGCGATACCTGCGAGATTTCACCGGGAACAGTGTTGTATCGATGCAGCCTTCCCGACTTCATGACCTTCACGGCAGCGGCCACCGCAGCATCGCCGATCGGCTCCTGTTGCGTGAACGCCCCTGTGAACGGCCTTGGCGTCATGAATGCGATGCTCCTTATTCAGCGGCGATCTTTGCGGGCGGGAACTCGAATGCGCTTGTGTAGCCGAACAAAGCGGCCGATCCGCCCGTATGCAGAAATACGACGCGATCCCCTTTCTTGAAATGCTTTTTTCGCACCAGATCGATCAATCCGGCCGCGCCCTTGCCGGAATAGACAGGATCGAGAAGGATACCTTCCAGCTGCGCGAACATCGCGATTGCTTCCATCGTCGAGGCTGCGGGAATGCCGTAGCCCTCCCCGACATAGTCGGTGTTGGCGACCACATCGTCGCGCGAAACCACCCCGGGACAGCCAAGCTTTTCCGCCGTTGCGAGCGCGAGCTTGTAGACATTTTCTTCCTGCTTGGCCTTCGGCGCGCGCACGCCGATGCCCAGCAGCGGGATCTGCGCATTGATCGCCTTGAGGCCAACGATGAGCCCCGACTGCGTGCCGGCGCTGCCGGTGGCGTGAACCAGATGGTCGATGACGATGCCGCGCTCGTTTGCCTGGTAGACAAGCTCCAGCGCGCAATTGGCGTAGCCGATGGCGCCTGTGGGATTGGATCCGCCGCCGGGGATTGTGTAGACGGATTTCCCCTCTGCCCGCATGCGGTCTGCCACCTCCTCCATTTCGGCATTCATGTCGAGGCCGGCGCCGCGTTTCTCTGTGGTGGCTCCATGCAGGTAGTCAAGGAAGACGTTGCCATTCTCCTTATAGTTCAGGTCGTTGGAGCCTGTCCGATCTTCCAGCAGAATATGACAGGCCATGCCGAGCCTGGCTGCGAACGCTGCGGTCTGGCGTGCGTGGTTCGATTGGGTCGCGCCCTGCGTCATGACCATTTCCGCGCCTTGAGCCTGCGCTTCGGCCATCAGAAACTCTAGCTTGCGCGTCTTGTTGCCGCCGGTGGACAGGCCCGTGCAGTCGTCGCGCTTGATCCAGATTTCGGGTCCGCCGAGTTCGTCCGTCAGGCGTGGCATATGTTCCAGTGGGGTTGGCAGATGAGCCAGATGGATGCGTGGAAAACGGGCGATATGCATGGAGGTCTGCCTTCAGGAAATTGCCTATTGTGAAGTTTGCGCATTTGAAGACATTGATCAAATGCTGATTTAGGGAGACAATATGCACAAGGTGCATATTAGGGTGGTTGGATGCGGCTGGAGTGGCTTGAAGATATCGTCGCGGTGATCGAGACTGGATCGTTCAACGCCGCCGCCAAGCGGAGATTCGTGACGCAGCCGGCATTCTCGCGCCGTATTCGGGCCATCGAAGACTATATCGGCGCGGAATTGTTCGACCGGGACCGCAAGCCGGTCGGCTTGAAACCCTCGATCTCCAATCACCAGGAGGACATAAAGCGCCTCGTCATGCAAATGAAGGAGCTGGTTTACGAGCTCCGCCACCAGGGCCGCGAGGCGCACAGCCGCATCGTGATCGCCAGCCAGCACGCGATAACCGCCACGCGGGCGCCGGCGATCGTCGAGATGCTGTCAAAACGCATCGACGTGAGCGTCAGGCTGCGCTCGGCGAACCGGGACGAATGCCTGGCGCTTCTGATGACCAAGCAGGCCGACCTGCTGCTCAACTATCAGTCGGGCACCGAAGCCGCCGCAGAGCCGGGAGAGTTCCTCGAGCGGGCCAGCCTTGGCACAGAACGATTCATACCGGTTTTCTCGGCGACACGGCTAGGCCTTCTCAACAGCGCCTACGCAGGCGGCGAACTGCCGATTGTCGCCTACCCGAGCGACGCCTTTCTCGGGCGCATTTTCAACGAGGAGGTTCTGCCGCAGATTCCGCGGGGAGACTTCGTGCGCCGCAAGGTGGAAACCGCGCTCACGCTCGCGGCGCTGCAATTGGCCGTCAGTGGCGTGGGCGTCGCGTGGTTGCCCGAAAGCGTCGCTCTTGACCCGATCAGGTCGGGGCTGCTTTGCGATATAAGCGATGTGCTTCCGTCGGCCACACTTTCTATCGCCGCAGTCCGGCTGATCGGCGCTCATACCGATATCGAGGAGTTCCTTTGGCAGGAAATTCAGCCCGGTGAGGGTTACGGCCTTTGACGCCTTCTGCCCTTGGCAATGCGTG
>JBKJRE010000459.1:0-13776 GCA_046594775.1 Rhizobiaceae bacterium
CTACGACGACCGCGACATGGTGTTCGAGAGCTTCTCTACGGCGATTGTGGATGAAGGATTGTCGCGGGTCTGCGCGATCTGGCGCGACACCTGGGACGATAACGATCCTCTGGCGGCCCATGCCAAACAGTTCATTGAACAGAAATGGGCGGAAGCCGTGCTCCGTCGCGATGTGAACGCAAGACCCTGATCGCCTTCTGGTTCGATCGCAATTCTTTCGTGTTTCGAGACCGAACCCCCGAAGTCCGCAATGACTGAGAATGTCTCGCCAACAGGTTCGCCACGCCGCCTCCGGCCAAGCAACACGAATGCATCGCTCCAGGCGCTGTTTGATCACGGGCGCCTCAGTCGGGCCGAGCTGGCGCGTCATCTTGGGCTGAACCGCTCTTCTTCGGGACATATTGTGACCGAAATGATGGCAAGTGCGCTTGTGAAGACCGTTCCCGACGATGAACAGCGCCGTAGCGGTCACAGCATGGCGGGACGTCCCGGCATCCTGCTGGAACTGGATCCTCAGGCAGCCTTCTTTGTCGGCTCGGAAATAGGCGTGGAACATATCACCACGCTGGTGATGGATCTCACCGCCAAGGTATTGGCCTGCCGGATCGAGCCATTTGCCGGGCGCATGGTGTCTGCCCAAGACGCGGTAGAACAGGCGATCTCCCAAGCCGTCGATGGGCTTTCGACCGCGGATCTGAAACGCGTGCAGGGGTTCGGGTTTGCTGCGCCTGCGCAGCTGGATCGCAACGGGCATGTCCGAATTGCACCGCTTCTCGGGTGGCGCAACGTGGGCATCGCGGCGCTGGCGCGCGAGGCACTCCCACACCAGGCCCCTGTCATGATCGAGAATGACGCAAATGCGTTTGCCTTCGGGGAGAGCTATCGCAACCACAAGGCCAAGACCGGCGTAACGCTGGTGCTGGTTATCGAAACCGGCGTGGGTGGCGGAGTTGTCATTGATGGCAAGCTGTTCCGGGGCGCCCACGGGCTGGCCGGAGAGATCGGACACATGGCCATCCGCGATCGGGTGGAACTGGAGCATCTGCTCGGAATGGACAATCTCTTGAACCGCCACAAGAATGCGACGGGTCTGCACGAGACGTCGCTGGAGGTCTATCTGAATGACGTTCGAGACCGCGTCCCCGAGGCCGTGGAAATAGCTGAGGAGTGGGCCCATGACATGGCCCGTGCGATCGTCGCAGCGTGCCGGCTGCTCGATCCCAGCCGGATCGTGCTTGGCGGTTCGGTGGCCGCGCTTTATCCGATGGTTGCCGGCTCCGTCGCGCACCACATAGCGGCAGAGCAGGCTTCCACCTTTCCGGCGCCCGAGATCACCGTCCATGAAGCGGCGCAAACGGGAGCCGCCTATGGCGCGGCCTGCATGCTGCATCGCCGCTTCATCTGGAACCAGCGTACTGACCAAGCCGCGTTTCCCGCAGCTTCCAAAGCATCGGCGCAGCCCAAGGAGGAGATGCAATGACACAAGCGACGCTGGCGCCGGATGCTCTTGGTCCAACGATCTGTGCCGGGGAGATACTGGTCGAGATCGTAGCAACCACCGTCGGTGACGGGTTTCGCCAACCCCAGCCTCTCGTCGGTCCCTTTCCCAGCGGAGCGCCGGCGATCTTTATCGACCAGTGTGGGCGCATCGGCGGCAGCGCCGCCATGGTGGGCGCCGTCGGAGCCGATGATTTCGGACGCGTGAACCTGGACCGGCTCGAGCGGGATGGCGTCGACATCTCGGGTATCTCGATAGACCGGGATTATCCAACCGGCAGCGCTTTCGTCCGCTATCGAAGTGATGGCTCGCGTGACTTTGTCTACAATATCGGCACTTCGGCAGCCTCCCGTTTTGGCTGGAGCCAGAATGTCGAGGCGCTGGCGAATCGAGCGGGGCATCTGCACGTCATGGGATCCGCGCTCTCCATGCCTGGCGCTTGGACGGTGATCGAAAAGGCTGCCGCCACGGTCAGGCGACGTGGCGGCACGCTGTCGCTCGATCCGAACTTGCGCAAGGAACTGAAATATGACGACAGGACCGAGCAGCGCTTTGCCGAACTGGTGCGGACGGCCGACCTGTTGCTTCCCTCGGGCGACGAGCTGGAGCGCGCGGCGGGCGTCGATGGGGAAGAACCTGCCATTGCGAGGCTTTTCGAACTTGGTGTCGGCGAAATCGTCCTCAAGCGGGGCGCGAAGGGCGCAACCTGCTTTCATCGCGACGGTTCTCGGGAGGATGCCGCAGCCTTTGCTGTCGAGGAATTGGATCCTACCGGTGCCGGCGACTGCTTCGGCGGGGCCTATGTGGCCTGTCGGCGTCTCGGATTGTCGGTCGAGATGTCTCTGACCTATGGCTGCGCCGCGGGTGCGCGCAACGTGAGCGTCCGTGGCCCGATGGAGGGCGCAGGCACGTGGGCCGAACTCGATGATTTTATCCGGACAACAAAAAGGCTTTGATGATGCGGGTAAGGCTCGACCAACTAGCCGGCCTTCGTAGGGCGGGCACGCCGCGGGGCATTACCTCGGTCTGCTCGGCGCATCCCGCTGTTTTGCGCGCCGCCTTGCGGCATGGGGCCAAGACCGGTGCGACGGTTCTGCTCGAGGCGACATGCAATCAGGTCAACCACCAGGGTGGCTATACCGGCATGAAACCCTTGGATTTTGCCGCGCTCGTTGCCAGGCTCGCCGAGCAGGAGGGCTGTCCGATGGATCAGGTTGTGCTGGGCGGCGACCATCTTGGACCCAACCCCTGGCGCGACAAGCCGGCCGAAGTGGCTCTGGCAGAGGCGGAGAAGATGGTCGCGGCCTATGTGAAGGCGGGGTTCCGCAAGATACATCTCGACGCGTCGATGGGGTGTGCAGGCGAGCCGCAGGCGCTTGACGATGTGGTCACCGCAGAGCGCGCTGTGCGTCTTGCTGGCGTGGCGGAGCGCGTGTCCAAGGCAGGCGGCGGCGAGGCGCCCTGCTATATTATCGGCACCGAGGTGCCGCCGCCGGGCGGCGCGGATCATGCTCTCGATGACATCGCGCCGACGGCGCCCGCAGCCGCACGCAAGACCATCGCCGTGCACAAGGAGCGCTTTGCCGAGGCAGGGCTTTCCAGCGCCTTCGAGCGGGTCATCGGCATTGTGGTTCAACCTGGCGTGGAATTCGGCAACCACAATGTGATCCGCTATGATCGTCGTAGGGCAAAATCCCTGGTCCATATTCTCGATGACGAAGCCCGTCTTGTCTTCGAGGCGCACTCGACCGACTATCAGGGAACCGAACCCCTTTCAGAGCTTGTCGAGGACGGTTTTGCCATCCTGAAGGTCGGCCCCGAACTGACCTTCGTGCTGCGCGAGGCGCTTTATGGCCTCGATTTGATTGCCTCGGATCTCGTCCCCGACTACGGCGACCGCGCGTTGATGAAGGAGATGGAGCGAATTATGCTGGCAGCGCCGGGCAACTGGAACCGGCATTATTCGGGCGATGCAACGAGGCTGGGGGTCCTGCGCCACTACTCGCTGTCCGACCGTATCCGCTACTACTGGGCGACCGACGCGGCTGAGGTCGCCGTGTCGCATTTGCTGAACTGTCTCCGGGGCGTGACCGTGCCTTTTCCTCTCATGTGGCAGCACTTGCCGGCGGCCGCCCAGTTCGCGGACAAACCGCTCGATCCCGAAGAACTGCTGATCTGGCGTGTGCAGGAAACTCTGCAGTCCTACCATGCCGCCTGTCAGGTCTGAACAGGAGCCCAAGGGAGACGGCGCCTGTCGGGCTCATCAGGCCGATCGTGGTGACCGTTCAGATCGACCAGAGCGCGCCACCGTCGCAGGCCACCGCCTGACCGGTGATGTAGCTTGCCCGAAATCCATGAATCAACCTCTGTCTGCAGTTCACGTTTCAGGCCGTCCGTCAGACTGTCCCGCCTGGCTCAGGCCCCGCTGACCTCGACGCTGCCAATACCGGAAACGTCGAAACGATAGGTGAAGGGTCCTTCCGGAAAGCGGGTGGTCACGATGCTACCGGTCATAACGACATCGCCCTTGCGCAACATCCGGCCGGAGGCCGCGAGATGGTTGGCGAGCCAGGCAAGCGGCACGAAGGGATGGCCGAGCGCATCGGCGCCGCGGCCGCGCGCGATTTCGACGCCGTCCTGATAGGCGATGCCTTCGGCTTCTTCCAGGCGGGTTGGCGCGGGCACGAACGCTCCGACCACGATCCCCGCGTTCCAGGAATTGTCGCCCACCAGCGTCTCGCAATGGAGAACGCTGTAGTCGGCATGGCGGTCGTCCACCAACTCGATCGCCGCGGCGACCGCGTCGACAGCAGCGCCTGCGCCTTCGGGCGTGAAGGGAACACCGTTTGGCACCAGATCACGTCCGAGCCGGACGCAGATTTCGAACTCGAGGCCAAGATGGTGATAGTCGGCCAGCGCCAGCCGCGCGCCGGAACCGACGACCCGGTTGGTGAAGATCGACCCCCGGATCGGCTGGTCGATGCCACACATTTCCTGCATGCGTTTCGACGTCAGGCCGATCTTGTAGCCGGCCGTGCCATTGTCGCCGATGATGGCGGCGACAAAGGCGTCCTGCACGCGATAGGCATCGGCCAGATCATTTATTCCGTCCATCCTCCGGAAATTGGCCCCGCTGCGGTGCTGGGCAACCAAATCCCCGGCGATCCGGTCTATCGTCTCGGTCAAATCCTCATCCTCCTGTTCTTCGATGGCGACGGCTTCACGGGCGACCCCCTCAATGATCGTCAGAAGACGCTGCTTTGGGCCAGCTGCCTGTTGGCCATGGACGTCTCAATCCCCCTCACGTACGCGCGCATCGCTGTCCACTCAAGAACACCCCAAAAGCGAGCAACTGCGAGATTTCAACTCGGTGCGTCATAAGACACAGCTGTCCTGCCGTTCTAGCCAATTGCTACCAGGTGACGAGCGCCGATGTCCTTGAGCGCCAGTACGTCCGGCCCACTGCCCCTGGCGTAGACCGGGCTCGGAACCTCTCCCTGCATGCGCGGAAAGCGGGCCCGGCGCTGCGCCGGATCGGGGATCGGTACGGCTTCGATCAGCCGCCTGGTGTAGGCGTGCTGCGGGTTGGAAAAGATCTGGTTGCGCGTTCCCATCTCGACGATCTGGCCGAGATACATGACCGCGACGCGGTCCGAGATGTTCTCCACCACAGCCATGTCGTGCGAGATAAAGAGGTAGGCGATGCCGAACTCCGCCTGCAGTTCCTTCAGGAGTTCGAGCACCCGCGCCTGCACCGAGACGTCGAGGGCCGAGACGCTTTCATCGGCGATGATCAGCCTGGGCCGCAAGGCAAGCGCGCGGGCAATGCAGATGCGCTGCCGCTGGCCGCCGGAGAATTCGTGCGGATAGCGCTCCATCTGGTCGGGGCTGAGGCCGACGCGGCCGAACAGGGCGGCGACCCGCTCGCTGCGTTCGGAAGGCGTGGCGATGCCGTGGATGAGCAGCGGCTCTCCGACCAGGTCGCCGACGCGCATGCGCGGGTCGAGCGAGGCGAAGGGATCCTGGAAGATCATCTGGATGTCGCGCCGCACGCGCTTGAGACCGCGCCGGTCGAGACCGGCGATTGAGGCGCCGCCGAGGCGAATGTCGCCGGTGAACGGCACCAGGCCAGCCAGCGCCTTGGCGATGGTCGACTTGCCACAACCGCTCTCGCCGACCAGCGAAAAGGTCTCGCGGTCGCGGATGATGAAGCTGACATTCTCGACGGCATGCACGCGGTGGGTGGCGCGACCGAAAATGCCGCCCCTGATGTCGAAGCCGACTGTCAACCCCTCGACATCGACCACGTTGCCTGCGTCAGCGGGCAGTTGCGCTGTTCCCCTCTCCATGCCGGCGCCGAGGCGGGGAACGGCATCGAGCAGGCTGCGGGTGTAGTCCTGTGTCGGCGCCGCAAAGAGAGGACCGACGGCGCCGCTCTCGATCATGCGGCCCTTCTGCATGACGATGACCCTGTCGGCCATCTCGGCGACGACACCCATGTCGTGGGTGATGAGGATGACGCTGGTGCCAAAATCGTTCTTCAGATCGCGCAGCAGTTCCAGAACCTCGCCCTGGACAGTGACGTCGAGCGCGGTGGTCGGCTCGTCGGCAATCAACACGTCGGGGCGCAGCGCCAGCGCCATGGCGATCATGACGCGCTGGCGCATGCCGCCGGAAAGCTCGTGCGGATACTGCCGGAGCCGGGTCTCGGCCTGCGGGATGCGCACCGCGTCGAGCGCCTCGATGGCGCGCAGTCGGGCAGCGCCGCGGGGCAGAGAGGTGTGCGCCTCGATGGCCTCGATGAGTTGCCGGCCGATGCTCAGCACCGGGTTGAGCGAGGTCATCGGCTCCTGGAAGATCATGGCGATGCGGTCGCCGCGGATGCGCCGCATCGCGGCTTCTTCGAGCGTCGCCAGATCCCTGTCGCCGAACATGATGGAGCCGCCGGAAATCCGCACGGCCGGCTGCGGCAAGAGACCCATGATGGCGAGCGAGGTGATCGATTTGCCCGAGCCCGACTCGCCGGCGATGCACAGGGTCTCGCCACGCCGCAGGCCGAAGGTCAGGCCCTCGACCAGCGGCTGGTCGCCCGAGTCTGTCCGCGCAACGACGTCGAGGCCGATGACGGACAGCACGTTTTCCACGGGCGCGCCGGACGGGTGGTCCGAAACGCCCGGGACGATGCCGGCGGCCGGCGCTGCGGTCATTCGAAGACGCAGCGCGGGAAGTAGAACGACACGACCCAGTTGGGCATGTCGACGATCTCGCTGATCCTCAGATCGCCACAAGTCGAGACCAGCATGTAGGCGTCGACAGCGTTCATGTTGTAGCGCTGCGCCAGCATGTCGACCATCTGGCTGACCGCACTGCGCGCGCCGGCCATCAGATCCGTCTCGATGCCGGTGGTCACCTCGTAGCCCTTGGCGTCAAGATGGCGGGTCACCGGGCCGGCCGTGGTGAAGCGGGGCGTCTTCAGCCGCGCATCCTTGACCAGGTCGAGCGTCAGCACCACGTCCATCGGGCTTTCGATCGCCGTGCCGCAGACTTCGCCATCGCCCTGTGCGGCGTGCGTGTCGCCGACCGAGAACAGGGCGCCAGCGACCTCCACCGGGAGATAGAGCGTAGTGCCCGCCGCCAGGTCGCGGATGTCGAGATTGCCGCCGACCCGGCGCGGCGGCACCACCGAGTGAAGGCCGGGCTCGGCCGGTGCGTTGCCGATGGTGCCGGCGAAGGGCTTCAGCGGCACCCGGCCATGCTTGCCGAACAGGGCCGGCTCCAGCGTGTCGGGATCGTATTTCCAGACATTCAGCGCCGGTTCCTTGAAATCGTCCGCCAACAGACCGAAGCCCAGAATGTTGGCGGTCCAGCCGAAGCCCGAGGGCTTGAAGCTGTCGATTGTCACCTTGATGGCGTCGCCGGGCTCGGCGCCTTCGACGTAGATCGGGCCGCTGACCGGGTTGATCTTGCCGAAGTCAAGCGTTGCGACGTCGGCGACGGTGCTCGACGGGCCAAGCTGGCCCGCCGAACTGTCATGGCAATGGAAAAGGATCGTCGATCCGGGCGCCACCCTTTCGGCCGGGACAAGCGCGTTGTCCCAGCCGAAATGATGCTGCGCACCATGAATTGTGTAGTCGCACTTACTGCACATCGGTGACGAACACGTAATCGTAGTTGACGGGGATCGACACCGGGTCGACGTAGAGCGCGTCGGCGCCGCCCATGCGGGGCGACTTCATGGTGAAGCGCTGTTCGTTGAAGACGGGCACCCAGGGTGCATCCTCCATGATCTTGCCGTAGATCTCGCTCCACATTTTCGACCGCTCGTCGGCCTTGGCCGGATCGGTGACGGAATCGGCCTCGGCAGCCTGCTTGTCGAGCTCCTCGTTGCAGTACCACGACCAGTTCCAGCCGCCCTGCACGGCGCCGGCGCAGCCCAGGATCGGACCGTAGAAGTTCGACGGATCCGGGAAATCGGCGATCCACGCCATGCCACCCGACCAGATCATCGGCGCCTGGTCCTTTTCGCCGCCTGCCGCGATCACGTTGGCCTGAGCCAGCGACTGGATCGAGGCCTTGATACCGACCGCCGAGAGATCCTGCTGGATGGCCTGGGCGATGCGCGGGTTGGGGTCTGTATTCATGACGAAGAGTTCGGTCTCGAACCCGTCGGCAAGCCCCGCCTCGGCAAGCAACGCCTTGGCCTTTTCGGGATCGTAGACGTAGCCCTGGTACGCCTTGTCATAACCCGGCATCGAGGGCGGCAGCGGTTGGTTGGCCGGGATCGCGCGGTTGTTGATGATCTGAACGACGCGGTCCTTGTTGATCGCCATGTTGACGGCCTGGCGCACTTCCTTCTTGTCGAAGGGCGGCATCGTTACGTTCATGGTGATGTAGCCCGTATGCAGCTGGCCGCCCTCGACGACCCGCGCCTTCTGCTCGGGATCGGCCATGACTTCCTGGAACTTCGCCGGCGGGATGCCGTCGCCCGGCACGTCGACCTCGCCCTTCTGCAGCCTGAGCAGGGCAACGATGGGCTCCTGTCCGACCTCGAAGGTGATCTGGTCGAGATAGGGAAGACCCTTGCGCCAGTAGTCCTGGTTGCGTTCGAAGACCAGGCGCTGGCCGATGGTCCATTCGCCGAGCTTGAAGGCGCCGGTGCCGACCGGCTTCTTGCCGAAATCGGCGCCGGCTTCCGCGACCGCCTCCTGCGGCACGACCGAGGCGAAGTTGAGCGCCATGACATGCAGGAAGGTGGCGTCGGGGCGCGACAGTTCGACTTTGACCGTCATCGGATCGACGACGGTCACGCCCGACAGCGTCTCGGTGGAGCCGGCGGTGATTTCGTCAAAACCCTTGATCGAGCCGAAGAAGCCGGCGCCGGGGCTCTGCGTCTTGGGATTGGTGACGCGGTCGAGCGAGTATTTCACGTCGTCGGCCGTCATTTCGCGGCCGTTGTGGAATTTCACGCCCGAGCGGAGCTTGAAGGTGAATGTCTTTCCGTCCTCGGAAATCTCGTAACTCTCGGCCAGGCCCGGACGCAGTTCCGTGGTGCCCGGCGCATAGTCCATCAGACCGTCGAAGATGCTCTTGATCATCGACCAGTTCTGCCAGTCGTAGCCGATCGCCGGATCGAGCGTGGCGACATCGTCCTTGTAGGTGATGACGATGCTGCCCCCCTGCCTGGCGGCCGGATCGAGCACTTCGTCCTGCGCGAGTGCGGGTGCAGTGGCCATCAGCGCGGCAAGCGCCGACGCCGATACAGTAGTGCGAAGCCAGTTTTTCATGAGTGTTCCCTTTGCTGGTTTTGCTGCTGGTGTCCGGTCATCTCAGCCGAATGCGCGGATCGATGAACGGGGTGACAAGATCGGCAAGCAGATTGCCGATCACGATGGCGCAAGCCGAAACCAGCGTGACACCCATGATGATGGGGATGTCGATGCGCTGGATGGCCTGCCAGGCAAGCTGGCCGATACCGGGCCAGCCGAAAACACTTTCGATGACGACGATGCCGCTCATGAAGAGCCCGATGTCGATGCCGATCATGGCGATGATGGGCAGCACCGCATTGGGGAGAGCGTGGCGCAACAGGATGGTGCCGCGCGCCAGACCCTTGGCGCGGGCGGTGCGCACATAGTCCTGGCGCAGCACGTCGATCATCGACGAACGCATCATGCGCGAATACCAGCCGGCGCCGAGGATGCCGAGCGCCAGCGAGGGCAGCACCATGTGTTTCCACGTGCCGTAGCCGCCGATCGGGAACCAGCCAAGGCGCACCGAGAAGAAATAGAGCAGCAGCAGGCCGACCACGAATTGCGGCGCCGAGACGCCGACGAATGAGGCGATCATCATGGTCTGGTCGGCGACGCTGCCGCGCCTTACGGCAGCGACGATGCCCATGGTCAGGCCAAGCACCAGTTCGCAGCCGATGGCGCCGACCATCAGGAGCAGGCTGGCGGGGAGGCGGGCCGCGATCAGTGTGCTGACCTCGGAGCGCTGCAGATAGGAGCGGCCAAGATCGCCCTGCAGCAGACCCGACAGGTAGCGCCAGTACTGCACGATGAAGGGCTGGTCGAGGCCAAGCTGGCGGCGAATATTCTCGACGGTTTCGGGAGTAGCGCTTCGGCCGGCGATCTGTCGTACAGGATCGGCCGGCAACAGATAGAGCAAGGCAAAGGTGATGACCGAGACGCCGAGCAGGATCAGCGCTGTCTGGGCGAGGCGGCGGATGAGATAGGCGGCCATCAATCCCTGCCCCGCTGCGTCGGGTCGAGGATGTCGCGCAAGGCGTCGCCAACAAGGTTGAATCCGAGCGCCAGCGCCAGGATCGCGATGCCGGGAAAGAACACCAGCCAGGGCGCCGCCTGGAAGTAGGTCTGGTTCTCGAAAATGATGTTGCCCCATGACGGCGTGGGCGGCTGCACGCCGACGCCCAGATAGGAAAGCGTCGCCTCCAGCAGCACGGTAGTGGAGATGCCCAGCGTTCCCCAGACGATGATGGTGGGCACCAGATGCGGCAGGATGTGTCGAAACAGGATGCGGCCAGTGCCGGCGCCAAGCGTGCGCTCGGCGGCGATGAATTCGCGTTCGGCGAGCGAGCTGGTCTCGGTGTAAATGACGCGCGCCGTCTGCACCCAGTTGACCAGCGCGATGACCAGCGCCACGATCCACAGGCTCGGCTGGAACACGGCGGCGAGACAGATGGCCAACAGCAGTGCCGGAAACGCCATCATCAGGTCGGTGAAGCGCATCAATATGGCGCCGATCCAGCCGCGGAAGAAACCGGCGACGACGCCGACCAGCGTGCCGATGATCAATGCCGTTCCGTTTGCGGCGATGCCGATGATCAGCGAGGTGCGCGCGCCGTAGAGAATGCGGGTCAGGAGATCGCGGCCGAGCAAATCGGTGCCAAGCAGGAAGTGCCCGCCCGGCGGCATCGGGGCGCCCTCGATGGTCAACCCGTCGAACATCTGCTCGTCGGGATCGAACGCGGTAAGCCAGGGCGCAAACAGCGCGCCGGCAAGTGTGACGATAATGAAGAACAGCCCGATCAGCGCCAGCGGCCGGCCAAGCAGGCGACGCCAGACGCCGGCGCGGACGGGCGGCGCGACGGCTGCCACGGCAAGGTCAGGCGATGTCGGTGCGGTCACCGGCAGCTCCTTCCTTTGACCAGGCAACGACGCGCGACGGACATGGATTTGAACTCATCAACAGGCGCTGTCAAGGGAAAGCGGCCGGGTCAGAACGACCAAAGGATCGTTAGATGTTATGCCACGACTTGACGCCACTCTACCAAGGCGGCTGCGCGCAGGAACAGGGAACTTTCGTTGTGAGGAAGACGCGATAGTCGACAATACAACGGGTCGGCGGCCAACCGCCGAGTTTGAGATCACCACCTTGCGCGCATCACGGCAGCATCACCGCGATGCACCTGGCATCAAACTGAAATCCAAGTGGTCACGGAAGTCGGCCCCGAGAGACGGGCAGCCAGAAGGTGCCGAGGTCGCACGGAACAGGCCGTTTCGTGCCCACGCAATGCCCTCTCTACTGCGGAAGACTGGATGGTGGAGCCAAGCGGGATCGAACCGCTGACCTCCTGCATGCCATGCAGGCGCTCTCCCAGCTGAGCTATGGCCCCATTTCCGGCGAAGACAAGGCGGGCCGCTGGAGCCCACCTTTCATGTGGGCGGCTTCTATCCCCGCCCCATGCCAAGATCAAGCCTTCGTAGGCCTAAATTTGGAATCCGCCAGAAAGCATGCCGCGCTTCGCGGCGCGAAAAAAAATGGCTCAGCTCTCGTCGTCGTCCTCGCCAACCCCGATGATATCAGCCACGTCGTCGTCTTCTTCCTCATCGTCGGCGAGGAAAGTGTCGTCGTCGTCTTCGTCGCCGAGATCGACATCTTCCTCGTCCTCGATGTCGACAGCGTCGTCGCCGCTCTTGGTGTCCTCGTCGGCTTCCTCAAGTGAAATGACCTCCGGCGCGCTGTCGTCGGACTCGATCTCTTCCTTCTCCTCGACTTCCTCCTCCACAAGCTTGTCGCCCGCAGACTCGAAATAGGTGCGCGGATAGGTCTTGCCCGTGTAGGGAGACACGACAGGATCCTTGTTGAGGTCGTAGAATTTCTGACCCGTCTCCGGGTCGACACGTTTTGTGCCAAGTTCGGGTTTCGCCACTGCCAAGCCTCGTTCCTGAAAGGTCGGTCCCCATAGCCACAAGTGGGGGCCGTGTCAAAGCCAAAAGCCGGATAATCCATATGCGGTGAAATGTAGCCTTGCGGTGATCGCGCGAAAGGGATGACCGCGGCAGCGAGCCATGATAGGTGACCGCCGAAACGAACGGAAGCGACCTTGTCCAGAGGTGCTTCCCCGAGGCAAAGATCATGACGCAGTTCTCCGCTCCAAGTCCAACGGTCGCGCGGTCGTCGAGGCCCCTGAAGGGGATCGCGCGCGTGCCCGGCGACAAGTCGATCTCGCACCGGTCCCTGATGTTCGGGGGCCTGGCTTCCGGCGAGACGCGTATCACCGGCCTGCTCGAAGGCGAAGACGTCATGCGCACCGGTCAAGCCATGAAGGCCATGGGCGCTCGGATCGACAAGCGGGACGGCGAGTGGATCATCCAGGGCGTCGGAAACGGCTGCCTGTTGCAAGCCGAAGAGCCGCTCGACTTCGGCAATGCCGGCACCGGTTCGCGGCTCACCATGGGGCTGGTCGGCACCTACGACATGGAAACCACCTGCATCGGCGACGCCTCGCTGTCGGGCCGGCCGATGGGCCGGGTGCTCGATCCGCTGCGCCAGATGGGCGTGCAGGTGCTGAATGCCTCGCCAGGCGACCGCATGCCGATCACGCTGCGCGGGCCCAGACACGCCGCCCCGATCAGCTACCGGGTGCCCATGGCCTCGGCGCAGGTCAAGTCGGCGGTGCTGCTCGCCGGGCTGAACACGCCGGGCATCACCACCGTCATCGAGCCGGTGATGACACGGGATCACACCGAAAAAATGCTGAAGGGCTTTGGCGCCAACCTGACGGTCGAGACCGACGATCAGGGCGCGCGCTACATCTTCATCGAAGGCCAGGGTAAACTTACCGGCCAGACCATCGCGGTACCCGGCGACCCGTCGTCGGCCGGCTTTCCGCTGGTCGCGGGGCTGATCGTGCCGGGTTCGGATATCACGATCGAGAACGTGCTGATGAACCCGACCCGCACGGGCCTGTTGCAGACACTGCAGGAGATGGGCGGCGATATCGAGATTCTCAATCGGCGCAGCGAAGGCGGCGAGGATGTCGCGGATCTGCGGGTGCGCGGCTCCGACCTCAAGGGCGTTACCGTCCCCGCATCTCGTGCGCCCTCGATGATCGACGAATATCCCGTACTGGCTGTCGCAGCTTCCTTCGCCGATGGCGAAACGCTCATGCACGGGCTGGAAGAGCTGCGGGTCAAGGAAAGCGACCGGCTGGCGGCGGTGGCGCGCGGTCTGGAAGCCAATGGCGTCGACTGCACCGAAGGCGAAGCGACGCTCGCCGTGCGCGGCAAACCGGGCGGCAAGGGTTTGGGCGGCGGCACGGTCGCAACGCATCTCGACCACCGCATCGCCATGGCCTTTCTGGTGCTCGGACTGGCGACGGAAAAACCGGTGACCATCGACGACGCCACGATGATCGCGACCAGCTTTCCGGAATTCATGGGGCTGATGAGGGGGCTGGGCGCCGAGATCGATGCCGCGAAAGCTGCAGCGTGACATCTTTCACCATCGCCATCGACGGGCCGGCAGCTTCCGGC
>JBKJRE010000493.1:0-4383 GCA_046594775.1 Rhizobiaceae bacterium
CGGTTGGAATCCGATCGTGCAGATGAAGCAAGGCACGCAAACTGCGGCGAATTGATTCACCCCATCTCGCTCAGCAGAGGCAGAAACCACGACCGATTTTGTACAAAGTCAAGCTTAACACCTGGGTTACCATAGTTGTTTACTGTGCCTTTTCCAAAGGTTCGGAGTGAGAATGCATGCCCGGGGTCCAGTCAACGGCTAGCGATATCGACGTCGATCTCGGTCGGCTCTTTGCGGGGCTCGCCGCGCGATGGAGGCGCATCCTGCTTGTCGCGCTTGGTGTCACGGCGCTGGCTCTGGTTTTTGCAGCTCTGGCAACGCCGCACTACAGCGCCGAGACGCGGGTGTTGATCGAAACCCGGGAGTCCGTATTCACCCGGCCTGCCACCAATGGCGACAATGAGCGCCCGATGCTCGACGAGGAGGGTATCGCCAGCCAGGTTGAAGTCATAATGTCGACTGACATCCTCAAGCAGGTGGCGGCAGAGCTCGACCTCGCGCGTCTGCCGGAGTTTGACGAAGCGGCGGATATGTCCACGCTTTCGCGGCTCCTCGTGATCGCGGGGCTGAAGGCCGATCCGCACGAAACGCCGCCAGAAGAGCGCGTCCTGAAGAAGTTCCGACAGAAACTGTCGGTCTACAGGGTCGAAAAATCCCGCGTTATCGTCATCGAGATGTCCTCGGAAGATCCGAAACTCGCGGCGACGATTCCCAATGCACTGGCAGACGCCTATATCTCGGCGCAGGGCGCGGCCAAGCAGCTCTCCAATTCCGATGCTACCGACTGGCTCAAACCCGAGATTGCCGGCCTCACGAAACGCGTCAAGGAAGCCGAGCAGAAGGTTGCCAACTATCGCTCGCAGTCGGATTTGCTGATGGGGCAGAACAATTCCGTTCTCGCCACACAGCAGCTTTCCGAACTGTCGACCGAATTGTCCCGCGTGCGCGCCAACAGGGGCGCCGCCGACGCGAACGCCGAGAGCGTCCGCGCCGTTCTTAGAAGCGGCGGTTCGCTCGATGCCCTGCCAGACGTGATGTCGTCGGCGCTGATCCAGCGCCTGCGGGAACGCCAGGTTCAGCTCAAGGCCGACATCGCCGACCTGTCGACCACGCTGCTCGACAATCATCCACGCATTCGTGCGCTGCGCTCCCAGTTGGTGGATCTCGACAAGCAGATCCGGACCGAGGCCGAGAACGTGCTCAAGGGGCTCGGCGCGGAGGCAAAGACAGCATTGTTGCGCGAACAGCAGCTGACCGCAGACCTCAACACGCTCAAGGCCGCGTCGGCGCGTGCAGGCGAACAGGAAGTTGAATTGCGCTCGCTTGAGCGTGAGGCCAACGCCCAGCGCGAATTGCTCGAGTCTTATCTGGCGCGCTACCGCGAAGCCGCCTCGCGCGGCGACGGAAACTACTTGCCTGCCGATGCGCGGATATTTTCGCGCGCGGTGATCCCGTCGGAGCCGTATTTCCCCAAGACATTGCCAATAGCCGGCGCCGCCTTCGCGGCGTCGCTTTTGATCATGATCATCGTGACGCTGATGCAGGAACTGTTTTCAGGACGCGCGATGCGTCCGGCCGTCGTTGCGAGGCAGGTCGACTACGCCGGCGAGGCCCCTATGGCAGACGCCGGACCGGTCGGGCAGCATGCAGTGTTGCCCATCGTGGTGACGCCAGACATTGCGGACGTGACCGTCGCAGAGCCGATAGTTTTTCCGGCAGGCATCGGGGAACGGCCGCAGGTTCGGCCGGTGGATGCCACCGTCGTGGCCGAAGACGAGGCTGACGAGGCCGCCGCGCCGAAAGCTGCAATTGATGAACATGAAGTAGCTCAGGCCTTCGTAGCCGATGACGGAGAGCCGTCGGCCAGGTCCGCTTCGGCGTCCGAGGCGGCTGGTCGCGAGCCGCTTCCGGCCATGTATCTCAGGGGAGAGACCTTCAGCGAGGCCTGGGAAAAGCACAAGCGCCTGCAGACGGAGCTGGCATGGCTCGAAAGGCCGGCCAATGAGCCCACCAGACCGCACGACAATGAGGACACGACGATGCGCAACCCCTTTGCCAGAAAGCCGGCCCCGACGCGTGAACCGCTCGCGGAGGCGCCTGAACCGAGCGCGGTGGCGCAAACCCGCTCGACTTTCGGCGAAGTGGGTATCGAGAGTGCCGCAGAAGCGTTGATCGCGGGTGGCGCGACAAGGGCCATATTCGTGTCGCCCGAGGGCGACGAGGCCGCAGCCTCGGCGGTTCTGGTGGCGCGCGAAGTGGCCGATGCCGGGTTGCGCGTGCTGCTGCTGGACCTGACGGCGTCCGGCGCCGCTTCCCGCCCGATGCTGGACAGCGTTTCCTATCCGGGGATCACCAATCTATTGGCCTCTGAGGCACAGTTCACCGAGGCAATCCACACCGACCATTATTCAAACTGCCATGTGATGCCCGTCGGTACGGCGGATCCGGCGCGCGCCATGCGCGCTGCGGACCGCCTGCCGATCATCATGCAGTCGCTGACGAGCGCCTATGACGTAGTGGTTGTGGAATGCGGCCCGGCCGACGCGGAAGGTATCCGTCGGCTTGTGGCCGACGGCACCGAGATCATGGTCAGCGTGCTCGAACCGGACGACCAGATTGCCGCTGCCGCCGAGGAACTCAAGGCGGGCGGCTACGGCCATGTGATGCTGGTGACGCCATCGGACCACCGATCGCCGGATGCGCCTCTGCCGGGAAGATCGGCCGCGTAGGCCGCGAGTTGCTGCCGATCAGCCTTCGGCGGGATGGGACTGCCCCGCTGCGCTCTTGCGCAGCAGCTTGGTCAGTCTCCAGACAGTTGGGCTGTTTTTGATGAAGGATTTGAGCCGGGCCATGCCGCGCATCTGCCAGACCGGCAGACGTCCCTTTGCCGTGAGCGGGATGGTAACGTCGAAGTGCCGTGTCTCGAGATCGCACCAGAGGCGTTTGTAGGGCTCGTCGCCGACGCTGAAATCGTAGACCGCCAGCCCTTGTCGGCAGGCGTCCGCGATATCCTCGAAAAAGAGGAAGTCGCCCGGGCTGGCATGGCCGAGATCGTCGTCGGCGATGGCGCCAAATTCGCAGACGAGGCGGGATGGGCTGCGACTTGATCCGGTAACGGCGCGCAAAGATCCGCCGACTTCCAGTCCATGGAGGACGAAAGGCGGCGGGTTCAGATCAAGAGCCTCGGCGAACAGCTTGTGAAAGAACGCGCGGACTTCCGGCTCCCCGAACACATTTCCCACACCCATCTTCCGGAACCGGCGTGCCTTCATGTCAAAGAAGGCGTCGAGCATCATGGATACCTCGACGGGCGTTTTAGCCTCTACGCGACGAAACCCGCCGGCGGCTTCAAATTTCCGTGTCTGGGAGCGGTACTTCTTGCGCTTGCGCTTGCCGCTGGCGCGGGAAAGAAGCGCCTCGAATCCACCCTGAAGGTCGACGGCCAACGAGATGTTGGGACTCGGGAAATGGGGCAGGGTGGCGAGCGGATTTGCGATCCCCTCATGCTCTGGCAACAACCGTTCGAACGCCACGAGGTCAATGTCGGGTCGCGCTGTACGGATGGCCGCGACCACAGGATCGATATCGAAGGCGCCCCTAGCAAGGAATGCCGGATCGGCGGCAGGGAAATTGCCATTCGCGTGTCGGCCGCTCATTAGGCGCGCGATGCGGAATGGGCCGAATTTTTCTATATCGAGCGCCAGCGCATAGACAGGCTTGTCGTCGGACCGGGCGATGACGATCAGCCCGTCGGCCATAGCCCTTTTTGTCCAGGCGGCGATCCATGGGTAAGACTGTGCTGGCGCGTGCACTCCCAGGCGGCAGATTTCGGCATAGGCAGACAGGTCCGAGGCACCAACGATAGAGACATCGATGCCGGTCTTGTCCCGGGCGGCCGCGTCTCCCGGTTTCGTAATATGGCTGCGAAATATCGTGGTCGCGTCAACCATCCTTCAATCCTTGGGGCGTAATCAGAGCCAATGGCTTCGCGGGCGCGTTCCATACGCTAGGCGCAAAAGGTGAACGAATGTTCGACGGAGGGGAAGCGATCCGGAAACTTGCCCTTAATGTCGTCCGATACTCAGGCTTGGCGCCACTGGCCAAGCCATTCGTTGGCGGCATTGGGGCGATCCTGATGCTGCATCGGGTAACCGCTGTCCCCGAAAAGCCGCTCGGCATAAATCGACATCTCAACATCGCACCGGATTTTCTCGACGCCGTGATTTCGGACATGAAGTCCAGCGGCTATGTTTTCGTGTCGCTCGACGAGGCTATCGAACGGATCCGGGCTGGCGTCGGGGGCGCCCAGTTCGCGACGATTACCGCGGATGACGCGTATCGGGACAATCTGCTGGAGGCGCTTCCGGTGCTTGAAAGGCATGC
>JBKJRE010000157.1:0-13615 GCA_046594775.1 Rhizobiaceae bacterium
CAGGCGAAGAGGAATTAAAGCGCGCAGCGGAAGATTTGGCGATACCGCAAGCACACAGCCCGATCCGTCAGACCGCCGGCCTTTCCGCTTAACGCCACGCACTGCCCGGTGATTTCACGCCCCTGTCCCCGGGCTCAAGAAACAGCTTCGGCGCAGCGGCCGGATTCAGGTCCCATTCCGCATCCGGACCTGCCCCTGGGCTGGTCCGGCAACCAACCTGCATCCTGCAAAAAGATGCACGCCTGAAGCAGCTTGTCAATCGCCCCGCGCCCGCGGAATTCCAGGGTCAGAGGATCTCGGTCCTGGCTATCCTGATGCCGAATCCTTCGAGCCCGACATAGTGGCGCTCGCGCGAAGCCAAAAGGTTGATCGAGGAAATGCCGAGATCCTTCAGGATCTGGGCGCCGAGCCCGATCTCGCGCCACTCGCTCTCGCGGTGGAGGGCCTCCTCGTGCTCCTCGCCGCCATCGCCGGCCGGCCGGTTGCGGGCCTGATGGGCAACGCCGACCGAGCCCTCCCGCAGATAGACGACAACACCCCGTTTGCGCTCGCCCATCGATTTCATGATGTCATGCAGGGCAAAACCGTTGCCGAAGACGTCGTTGACCACGTCCTCCGTGTGCAGCCTGACCGGCACATCCTCGCCGTCGCGAATGTCGCCGAAAACGACTGCCAGATGATGCATCGTGTCCCAGGGCAGCATGTAGGTGAAGGCCTGCGCCTTGCCCCCCGGCGTCTCGATGTCGGAGCAGGTGACGCGCTGCACCAGCGTTTCCTTGCGCTGGCGATAGGCGATAAGGTCGGCGACCGAGGCCTGCCTGAGCCCGTGGGCGGTGGCGAATGCCGCGACCTGCGGGCCGCGCATGACCGTGCCGTCATCATTGACCAGTTCGGATATGACGCCGACCATCGGCAGCCCGGCAAGCTTGCAAAGATCGACCGCCGCCTCGGTGTGACCCGAGCGCATCAGCACGCCGCCCTCGCGGGCTATAAGCGGAAAGATGTGGCCCGGGCGCAAAAAGTCCGAAGCGCCGACATTGCCGTTGGCGAGGTTGCGCACCGTGAGCGTACGATCCTCGGCAGAGATCCCCGTCGTGGTGCCGTGCTTGAAATCGACGCTGACCGTAAAGGCGGTGGTGTGCGCGGAATCATTGTCGGCGACCATCGGCGTCAGATTGAGCCGCTTGGCATCGGCGCGGGTCATGGGCGTACAGACAATGCCGGATGTATGGCGGACAATGAAGGCCATCTTTTCGGGCGTGCAATGCACAGCCGCGACGATCAGGTCGCCCTCGTTCTCGCGGCCGTCATCGTCCATGACGACGACGATTTCGCCGCGTTCGAAGGCGCGCACAGCTTCGACGACATTCTTCTGGTCGTAGGCCATTGTTGTTCCGTTCAGCGATCCGGTTTCATGAGATGGGTCAGCGCCCGGTCTGGCCGCGATGACGCAGATAGTGGTCGGCGATAGCGCAGGCAACCATGGCTTCACCGATCGGCACGGCGCGTATGCCGACGCATGGATCGTGCCGGCCCCTGGTCTGGACATCGACGTCCCTGCCGTCGCGGGCAATTGATTTGCGCGGCGTAAGGATCGACGAGGTCGGCTTGACGGCAAAGCGCGCGACAATGTCCTGGCCGGTCGAGATACCCCCGAGGATGCCGCCAGCATGGTTGGAGAGGAAAACCGGCTTGCCATCATTGCCCATGCGCATCTCGTCGGCGTTTTCCTGACCCGTGATGCGCGCCGCCTCGAAACCGTTGCCGATCTCGACGCCCTTGACCGCGTTGATCGACATCAGGCCCGACGCGATATCCTGGTCGAGCTTGGCATAGATCGGCGCACCCAGGCCGGCCGGTACGCATTCCGCGACGATTTCGATAACTGCGCCAACAGACGAGCCCGCCTTGCGGATGCCGTCGAGATAGTCGGCAAAGACCGGTACCGACTGCGGATCGGGGGTGAAGAACGGATTTTCGGGATCTTCGACGAAGTTCCAGTTCCAGTTGGCGCGGTCGACGGATTTGTCTCCCATCGACACCAGCGCGCCGCGCACCAGCATGCCGGGCACAACCTTGCGCGCCAGCGCGCCGGCGGCGACCCGCGCCGCCGTTTCGCGCGCCGAGGAGCGCCCGCCGCCCCTGTGGTCGCGCAGGCCGTATTTCATCTCGTAGGTATAATCGGCGTGACCGGGCCGGTATTGCCTGGCAATCTCGCCGTAATCCTTCGAGCGCTGGTCGACATTCTCGATCATCATCGACACCGGCGTGCCGGTTGAAATCATGGTCTCGCCGTCGTCGTCCATGATGAAGCCGGACAGCACGCGAACCTCGTCCGGCTCGCGCCGCTGGGTGACGAAGCGCGACTTTCCGGGCCGGCGCCGGTCGAGTTCAGACTGAATATCAGCGAGGGTGAACCGGATTCCGGGTGGACAACCGTCGACCACGCAGCCGAGTGCCGCACCGTGGCTCTCGCCCCAGGTCGTGACGCGAAAGAGATGTCCAAACGTGTTGTGCGACATCGAATCCAGCCCCGTCCGGCAATCGAGCCGGCGCAAGGTTGCCTTCTATTGGCGTTTATGGCGATGGTCAAACCGCCACCAGACGCGATTTAGTTTTGATCCCGCTCACCGAGAACGTGGTGTCCTTGTGGCAATACGGACAATAGCCGTCGACCCGTCGGATGCCGTCCCGTCTCGCGTAGTGTCTGGAGAATGGCCCTGTCATCGTCGCTTGGAATCGCGCGCTTCGAGTAAAGTGGAACCTCAAAGAGAAACTGTTCGATTGATCGAATAGCGGACAGGTCGGCCATCTCTCATAGATAACTTGCAGCGAATAGTTTGACTGCAGGGGGCTGGAAGATTTTCGGTCTTTCAGGTTTCACTATGCGATCCTCTTGTATATGCCGGAAGCTACCAGTTGGCCGAAACCCAGTTAACAAGCGGTTGCATTTTACTGTAGCAAAAACAAAGGGCATTTTGGAAAACCTGCGCTTTCGTTTCCCGGTTTGTTCCAGATGTCTCGGAAACGCGATAGGCTTTCCCCGGCGATTATATATTTGACAAACCCGGACCTACACAGGAATATGCTCCTAATTCTAACGCAAATTCGCCGCTTAATATCAACCCAAAGACGAGCCAGACACTCCACTAATCGACGATCCAAGCTGAGCCAAATCATCTGACGACGGACCGTTTGGCGTCGAAAACCGCTGCATCGTCCGGTGACGAGTTTTGATTTTTACCGGGCAGCTTGTGATCCGCGGGAATCCAAAATCAACCCGGACTCCGCCAGACCAGCGAACACCCTCGCTACATCGGCCGCGACTGCTGCACGATCCATCTGGGGAAACGCGCCAATTAATACCTCGACAGCCTGAGCCTGGCTCGTCGGTTGTGCAAGCAGGTTCCAAAGTCCTGCCCCCATTCCGTTCAGGCAGTAGATCGACTGGCCGGCGGCATCAGCCAGAAAAAGATCGGTGCCAACGCGCTGGAGAACCACGTCGGCATTGCGCACCATGGGCAAGTGCGGAGTAACCGTTGAGCTTGGATGCAAATCCTCACGATGGGGCGACGCAGCTGCTAGCGACATTTCAATCGGCGCATCTCTTTTGGGGACCATGCCGTTCGCATCATGCGATGCCGAGGATGCGAACGTTGTTTCGACTAGGGTGGTCGCCTCCTCGAACTCGCTGTAGCGCAGGACGAAACGGGGAAGTGTTTCCGTGAGGGTGTGCATCCGCCGCAGCAGTTCCGGGGATGGCGCGCTTCGTGCGAAGTTCTGCGAAATCAGAGACCGCAACGTGAAGCTCGGCGACGCGACGTGAAGAGAGGCGGGCCCTGTCGCGATGCGATCAAGGAGCACGATGGCGCCGATCGGCGCAATCGCGTTGTGGGCGGCAAGTCGCCCTGCCGGCAGATCAAGATAGGCATAGCGCCGGTCGGCCGCCGCTGTGTGGTCGGCCACGAACTCGCGGAAAAATTGACTGGCGCCTTCTGGCAGAGGGATACGAAGGCGGGGCGCCATCCCGAGCGCAATGCCTTTCAGATCATCCCTCGATATCGGGAGAACGTCATCGCTGAAAACCGAATGCCCGGCTGCGGCGAGGCCGGCGATCAGGGTGCTCTTGCCGGCGCGAAACCGGCTCGGGAAGACAACCAGCCTGCCGCCCAACATCACCGCGCCGCAATGCAGGCACAAATTGTCGGGCCGCTCACTTACGTAAGCTTTGACAACCTCCACCATGAGGCCACATGCCGCGCTGACAGCCGTTCGCTTGACGGGCGCGCCGCCACCCGAAACGGAAAGAAGCAGACCGCCGTCGCGTTCGCTCACGCTGGCGACGGGCTCTTTCGCCCCGGACGATACGGCGAAAGACCAGCCTGACGCGGCCGCACCCAGCGCGGCGAGGAACCCCGGATGTTCAGGGACCGCGACTGTCGCGCCACTGTCCTCAAATGTCAGATGCATTAGCCGCTGCGTTCAGTCCCTGTCCGGCCAGACCCCCGCCTAGGGCAAAGAGCGAATGTAGGCTCGGTGGTTACTGCGCAGGAACGAGAAGGTCACCTTCGTCACCTTGGTCACCTTCGTCATCTGCACTGCTCGGCGCACTGTCGCCGCTTGGCGCACTGCCACCGCTGTCATTACCACCGCCACCGCCACTGCCACCGCCACCGCCGCCGCCACCACCACTGCCACCGCCACCGCCGCCGCCGCCGCCATCACTGCCACCGCCACCGCCATTACCGCCAGAAGCACGAGCCTGACTGAGTTGGAGCAATGCGGGCGCCATGTAGGCCGCTGATGCGGTCAGCCCGAGGCGAAACAGCATCGTGCGCCGGGTCGTATCGACTTCATCAGTTTCGACTTTTTCATTGAGCGTCATGCGGTTTGTCCTTCTCCAGCCTGATTCGCACCCTCACGATAGAGGAATCCGAATTGCGGCTTGATTAAGATATTCGTTCACATTGTTGGCGATTCCTGTCGTTCGATAATCACGCGGCGTCGATGACACCGAACCACTCGCGATTCGGCGAAAGCCACGAATGAGCTGATGCCGCAGTTTGCCTCGCGCTACTTCGTATCGTCGCGCCAGATCACCTTGCGCTTTGAGCCGAAAAAAGCCAGCAAGAATAAGCGGTTGAAAAATCCGATTTAGTTTTGACACATTCGGCATGTTTCTGCACTCTTCAGTCTGAGAACCATGTCCGCTCTCGCCGGGAGCGGGGCGCAGGGAGAAGAGGTCCACGATGCGTATGCTTATTGGCGTCATTGCAGCCACCCTAATGATGGCTACCGCCGCATTTGCCGCCGAAGCCGAAGGCCAGATCACGACCATAGACCGCGAAAAGTTGACCATCACGCTCGACGACGGCAAATCCTACAAATTGCCCGGCGAGTTCGACATTGAGGCAATCGAGGAAGGCATGGAGGTACTGCTCGCCTATGACACGGTGGGCGACGTCAACCTCATAACCGATATGGAATTGCCGCAGTAGGCGCGCTGCGGAGCGCGATTCAAAGCCATTCGAGCCGGGATTTCTCCAGCCGCAATACGCGGTCCTGGGCAATGTCGAGAGCCGCAGCCTCGCTGCCGGGCATTCCCTCGACCATCCTGAATATGGTGCGCAGAACGCCGCCATGCGTCACGCAGACGGTGGGCCGCCGCAGGGCCTCGAACCAGGGCCGCACACGCCGCAGCAGCATTTCATAACTTTCGGCGCCCGCGCCCGGCGGTACAAACCCCCATTTGTCGAAAAGGCGGGCCTGCGTCGAGCCCGGCGCCCGCGCCTCCAGTTCTGCGAAGGTAAAGCCCTGCCAGTCGCCGAAATGCACTTCTACCAGCCGTGCGTCGGTGTGATAGTCATCGACGGGAAGCCCCATGGAGGCGCGGACGCGCTGCATGGTCTCACGCGTCCGACGCATCGGGCTGGCGACAAATTCGAAGGTTTCGGGCGTTGCGACCAGTTCGGCCAGTCGGCGGCCATTGCGGTCGGCCTGGCTGCGGCCAAGCTCGGTAATGTCGGTGTCGGCCTGGCCTTGCAGCCGATGCTCGGCATTCCAGGCGGTCTGCCCATGCCTGATGAAATAAACGAGTGGAGACATCGCGCTCTCAGGCTCGGCTTTCGGGTCGGAGCGACAGCGGCCTCGTCAGTCCCGGACAGTCGAAATGTCGGGCACGTTGAGACCCTTCATGCCGACGACGTGATAACCGGCATCGACATGGTGAATCTCGCCCGTAACCCCGCGTGAAAGGTCGGACAGGAAATACATGCCGGCGTCGCCGACTTCTTCGGGTGTCACGGTTTTCTTCAAAGGGGAGTTCAGTTCATTCCACTTCAGGATGTAGCGGAAATCGCCGATTCCGGAAGCCGCCAGCGTCTTGACCGGTCCGGCAGAAATCGCATTGACGCGGATGTTGTTCTGGCCGAGATCCACGGCCAGATAGCGCACGCTGGCCTCGAGCGCCGCCTTGGCAACCCCCATGACGTTGTAGTGCGGCATGACCTTTTCGGCGCCGTAATAGGTCAATGTCAGCATCGAGCCACCATCCGTCATCAGCGGCTCGGCGCGCTTGGCGACCGTGGTGAAGGAATAGACCGAGATATCCATCGTGTGCAGGAAATTTTTCCGCGTGGTCTCGATATAGCGGCCGGTCAGTTCATCCTTGTCCGAAAAAGCGATAGCATGGACCAGAAAGTCGAGCTTTCCCCATGTCCTGGCGACAAACTCGAAAACCGCGTCGAGGCTTTCCGGATCGGTGACGTCGCAATGGCCGGCCACATGGGCGCCCAACTCGGCAGCGAGCGGCTCGACACGCTTGCGGAACGCGTCACCCTGATAGGTCAAAGCAAGTTCCGCGCCCTGATCGGCGCATGACTTGGCTATCCCCCAGGCGATCGACCTGTTGTTGGCCACGCCGAGAATCAGGCCGCGCTTACCGGCCATAAGGCCCTGACCAACCGCCATCCAGCTTTCTCCCTGTGCGAATTCGCAATGTGCGTATCGCACAGGCACACAAGGCCTTCAAGCGTCGATCCGTGACACAGAGCGGCAAATCCCGCGTTGCGCAGACGCTTCATTCCCCGCGCATGAGCTGTTCCAGCTCCGGATCGCCATGCTCGGGCAGCATGAGGCGGACATGGGCATAGAGATTGCCGTGGCCGCCCGTCTTCTCGGGCAGGCCTCTGCCCTTAAGCCGGAGAACCTTGTCCGAGCTCGACCATGGCGGAACATTGACCGCCAGACGGCCGGTCGGCGTCTCGACGGCAAGCTTGGCGCCGAGAACCGCCTGCTTCAGCGGCACCGGCAGATCGACATGCAGGTCGCGTCCTTCGACGCGATAACGCGGATGCCGACGAAGACGGATCTTCACCAAGGCGTCTCCCGGCTGGCCGAGCCCCTGCTCGCCCTGTCCCTTCAGGCGGATCGTCTGGCCGTCCTCGACATAGGTTGGCAGCTTGACAGAAATCTTGCGGCCGCCAGGAAAGAGGGCCGCGACCTTGGGCGCCGTCGCGGCTTCCTCAATGGTGATGTCGAGCGTGACATTGATGTCGGCGCCGGCAGGCGCGCGCTGGCCAGCGCCTGGACGCTGCGAAGACCCCTGACCGAAAAGATCGGCGAAAATGTCGCTTGCTCCGCCAGCGAATGGATCGCCGCCGCTGCTGCGAAATTCGAAGCGCGAGCCGCCCGGTCCGGCCTGCTGGCGCCGGAAGCCTGCGAAGGGGTCGCCGCCGGCACCGCCTCCAGGGGCGCCTTCAAAACCCTGGAACCGCTGCTTGCCTTCCGCATCGATTTCGCCGCGATCGAAAGCTGCCCGGTTTTTTTCGTCGCCTACGATCTCGTAGGCCTGATTGGCCGCAGCAAAGCGATCCTTGGCCTTGGAATCCTCCGGATTCTGGTCAGGGTGGTGCTTCTTGGCGAGCTTGCGATAAGCCGCCTTGATGTCTTTTGCCGACGCGTTCTTCGCAACGCCCAGCACGTCATAGGGATCGCGCATTGTTCGTGCCTGCGGAAATCGAGGATTGCAAACTATCGGTTATATGCGCCCGGCTAGGAAGAAATTCCAGTGCCGGGAACGCATTTGGGCATCAAAATGCAGCTATGCGCCCTCGAAATTCTGTAAACGCCAGGCCCCAGCGCTGACCCTGCAGGCCTCGCCCGTGAACAGGGCAACGCCGTCGAAGCTTTCACGCGACGTCTTGAACCGCCGGCACAGCCGTCCGTCGCGCTTGAACTCGGCCAAGCCCTCAATCGTGCCTCGCGTTCCGGTATCGGCGTTGACCCAGGGAACGGTGCGGCCCGAAAGGCTCTCAATGTCCGCCGAGGTGACCGCGTTGCGAATTGTCGCCTGGTCGGAAATGAGATCCGAAGCCTGGCTGCTCCTGTTGCTTACAGGCGTATCTCCCGTGTAGAGACTGCTGTCTACTTCCGCCTGCTTGAGGCTGAAACCGCCGGAAGCGCAGGCCTGCAGCACCAGGACAGCGCACAGCAGCGCTGCCGGTTTCAGCCGGTCTGCCTGAAATCCGCGAAGAAACCGCACTCCAAACGCTTGCGCAACGCGCGACAATCGGCAATCTCCCCGGCAGATACTTGTCCCGAGCAGAAACTATGGATGAAACACAGTTAACAAGCGGTGACTTTACAGAGCGAGAAGAGCCATTTCGGCTGTTTGGCGAATGGCTCGAAGAGGCCACCCGCAGGGAGGTCAATGATCCGAACGGTGTGGCGCTCGCAACCGTCGATCAGGAGGGCATGCCCGACGTCCGGATGGTGCTGCTCAAGGGTTTCGACGAGCAGGGCTTCGTATTCTACACCAATTTCGAAAGCGCCAAGGGCCGCGAGATCCTCGGCAGCATGAAGGCCGCAATGTGCTTTCACTGGAAGTCGCTGCGCCGTCAGGTGCGCGTCCGCGGCAATGTCGAGATTGTCAGCAACGCCGAAGCCGACGCCTATTTCGCGACGCGGCCGCGCGGCAGCCGCATCGGCGCCTGGGCATCGAAACAGTCGCGCCCCCTGGAGAGCCGCTTTGCGCTGGAAAAAGCCGTCGCGGAATATACGGCGCGCTACGCGGTGGGCGAGATCCCGCGTCCAAGCCACTGGTCGGGGTTCCGCATCGTGCCGACCAGCATCGAGTTCTGGCATGATCGGCCGTTTCGCCTGCATGACCGGATGACGTTCAGCCGCAGGCAGGATGGCGGCTGGGACAAGGAACGGTTGTACCCGTAGATCACTGCAGGGACAGGTCACGCCTTCTTGCGCGACATGAAGGCCACCAAAGCAGCACGGGCTTCTTGCGAACCTAGCCTCTCCTTGAAGTGCACGGCCTCCACCTGGATTCGGGCGAGCAGCGCCCCGCGGTCGCCCAGCATGAGGTCGCGGGCGATCTTCAGAGCCTCCGGCGGCTTGGAGGCAACGAGCATCGCCGCCTTGAGCACCTCGGCTTCCAGCACCTCCTCCCCTACAACCGCATAGATCAAGCCGGCATCGCGCGCGCGCTCGGCCGAAAAGCCCTCTCCAAGGGCCAGCAGGGCAAAAGCCTGCTGGCGCCCGAGAATTGCCGGCGCAAGCAGGCTCGAGCCGGCTTCGGGCACAAGGCCAAGATCCGTGAAGGGGGTACGGAAAATCGTGCGCGGGGTGGCAAAGGTCAGGTCGCAGTGCAAGTTGAGCGTAGCGCCGATGCCGACGGCGATGCCGTCGACGCCGGAAATCATCGGCTTGGCGGCGCCTGCGAGGGCTTGCAGGAAGTGCCAGACCTCCTCGCCGCCCTCTCCCCCGACCGCGATGGCCATGAAGTCCGCGAGGTCGTTGCCGGCGGAAAAAGATCCGGGAACCCCGAGGAAAACATGGGCGCGAACCTCGGGATCGGCGTCACCCTCGGCGAGTGCCTTCGACATCGCGGAGTACATGGCGCGCGTGAGCGCGTTCTTCTTTTCCGGGCGATTCATGCGGATGATCTGAACCGCGCCGCGGCGTTCGACGAGAATATTCTCGGTCATTTCGGCCTTGTTCCTTTTCGGTCCAGCCATGGTCACGACCTATGCGGTCACTAGGTGCCTGCCCGCGGCGAGTAGTCCATCAGCGCCTTCGACAATCTGCCGGGCCAGCGCGTCGGTCTCACCCACCAGATTTTCCGCAAAGAACCTGCAGAGGCCGATCCTCTGATCGGACAGATCGGCAAGGGCCCCACGCGCCAGATAGGCGCCGCCCGAGGCCAGGGCGAACAGCCTGAGATATGGCGTCGCGCCGGCCAGCGCCTTTTCGGTTTCGCCCCGGGTGAGCCGATCCTGAACATGATGCGTCGTCTCGGAAAGCGCCTGCAGGGCCGCATCCAGTTCAGCAGCGGTGCGGCCAAACGCCGGCAGGTTGGAGACGCGCACGGCCTCGACAGTTTCGGCAAGTTCGCCGATGTAGGCGTGGACGTGAGCGCCTTGCGCTTGCGAAAGCTTGCGCACCACCAAGTCGATCGCCTGAATGCCGTTGGTGCCCTCGTAGATCGGCGCAATGCGCGCATCGCGAAAGAGGCTGGCGGCCCCTGTCTCCTCGATATAGCCCATGCCGCCATGGACCTGCACGCCGAGCGAGGCGACTTCGACGCCGATGTCGGTCGAGAATGCCTTGGCGACCGGGGTCAGAAGATTGGCGCGTTCCTGCCAATGCCCCTGCATCTCGTCGGAGGCAACCCGCGCCATGTCGGTGGCGTGGGCGCAGGAGTAGCTGATGGCGCGCGCGATGCGGGTCAGAGACTGCATGGTCAGCAGGCTGCGCTGGACGTCGGGATGGTGCACGATCGGCGCCATGCCCTCGCCCATATAGCCGGCGGCCCTGCCCTGCCTGCGTTCACTGGCATAGGAAAGCGCCTTCTGACACGCGGCCTCGGCAACACCGACGCCCTGCATGCCGACCGCCAGGCGGGCATTGTTCATCATGGTGAACATGCAGGCGAGACCGCGATTTTCCTCGCCGACAAGCCAGCCGATGGCTCCCCCAGGCTCCACGAAACCGTCGCCATATATCATGGTGCAGGTGGGCGAGGCGTGAATGCCGAGCTTGTGTTCAAGCCCCGAACAGAAAACGTCGTTGCGCGCACCGAGGCTGCCGTCCTCGCCGACAATGAACTTGGGAACCAGAAACAGGGAAATGCCCCTCGTTCCGGCCGGCGCATCGGGCAGTCGCGCGAGCACCAGATGAACGATGTTATCCGTGAAATCATGTTCGCCATAGGTGATGAAAATCTTCTGGCCGAAGATGCGGTAGGAGCCGTCACCGGCAGGCTCGGCGCGGCTGCGCATGGCGCCGAGATCGGAACCGGCCTGCGGCTCCGTCAGATTCATCGTTCCCATCCATTCGCCGGAAACGAGCTTGGCGAGATATTTCTGCTTCAGAGCATCCGAGGCATGCTTTTCCAGCGCTTCGACTGCTCCCATGGTGAGCGTCGGCCCGATAGCGAATGCCATGGAACCGGAGTTCCACATCTCGAGCGCCGCGACAGCAAGCATGGAGGGCAGCGCCTGACCGCCATAAGCCTCCGGCCCCGAAAGCGCGTTCCAGCCGCCGGCGATCCAGCTGGCGTAGAGTTCCTTCCACCCAAGTGGCATAGTGACATTCGAACCGTCGAGCGTTGCGCCGGTTTGGTCGCCAATCCGTGAAAGCGGCGCCACCTCATCACTCGCAAAGCGTCCGGCCTCGGCGAGAACGGCATCGACGAGGTCCTCCGTGAGATCTCCCAGCATGCCCTGGTCAAGAGCCGTCCCGAGGCCCGCGACATGCTTGAGCGTGAAGGCGATCTCCGCGACCGGCGCTCGATACATTCCCGTCCTCCTCACCCGAAACCGTTAAAAGCCGCGCCAATGCGGCGACGCATGCCCTTCTTCAGGACCAGGATCACGGGTAGACACTTTTGACGTTAACGTCAATTTGGCCACGGTTCGGTTCTTGCGGGCGAGGCGCCCGTCAGCAGGGCCGCCATCCCCAGGGCTTGATTGCACGGCGGAATACGGGCGATAAGGTGCGGGTCGTGTCCGCAGGTTGACCCTGCATCAATGCTTGTCGGCCACATTCGCGCCAGAAAGTATTTCGTTAACTGCAGTCGTCCACGATGCGCGGCCATGGATGGAGGGATCCAATATTGGTGTTGAAGTCGGCCGACCGACTTGTCCGAACATGGCTTGCCGCCGTTGCTGCGGCGATTTTCGCGGTGGCCGCCTTTCCGGCGACGGCATCGGACTTCTCTCAGCCGTGGAAGCGTCAGGACCGCGCGCTGGTCATCGACGCCTACGAATACAACGCGATCGACTGGCAGAAGATGGCGCTCGACAAGCGCATCGTCGGCTTTATCAACAAGGGCTCCGACGGTCTTTCGCCAGCCTATGAATGTGCGGGCAACGCGACGGAAGTCAGCCTGTGCAAGGCGCTTTGGAAGCGGCACGCCGTGGCGCGCGAGCTTTTTCGTACCCGCAAGACGGTCGCCAAGGCTATGGGCCTGAAGTGGGGCGCCTATCATCTGGCGCGACCCGGCAATCCGATCGACCAAGCCAACAATTTCATCGATTTCGCTGATCCTGAGCCCGACGATCTCATCGCGCTGGACATAGAAGAGAACGATCCCGGGCAATGGATGTCGCTCGAGGATGCAGAAATCTTCGTCATGCACGTTCACCGGCGGCTCGGCCGGTTTCCGGTGCTTTACACAAACGGAGCAACGGCGCAGCACATTGCCGACAACAGCGACCGCTACCGCCTGCTGTCGCGGCTTCCACTTTGGTATGCGCGCTACAAGCCTGAAATCGGCCTGCATTTTCCAAAGGGCAACTGGAAAACCTATTCGCTCTGGCAATTCTCGGCTGGCGCCAATTGCGACGCGCAGGCCTGCCCCTACCGCGTGCCGGGGACCTCCAACGACATCGATGTAAACGTCGCCTCGATGAGCGCGGACGAACTGCGGCAAGAATGGCCGTTTGGCGGCCTAATCGAGAAGGTCACCGACGTGATAGCCAGCGTGCCGCTGCCGATCTCGCGGCGCGACGCCATCCTGGGCGATGGCGTCCTGCAATATGCCGAGGTCGAGGAGACTGTCGAGCCGGCAGCCTTCGCGGCGATTTTTCACGGCGGCTCGCAAGCGGAGCAGGGTCGCAGTTCACCGGGCACGAAGAGCCCCGTGCTGGACCCTGAGCAATATGCCGCCTATGTCGAAGTTATCGAAGGTGCACGGCGACAGGTGCATGCGATGAAAAACGTCTCAACATCGCCGCTTGACGCAGGCCCGCCATTGGCATCCGCGCAACCGTCCCCCCTTGCCCGCGACCGGCTACCGATCTTCCTGATCAGGAAGATCGACGAAGAAGTTCAGCCCTGAAGCCTTTCCCGCTCGACGGCGCGCCAGCCGATATCGCGCCGGCAGAATCCTTCCGGCCAGTCGATCAGATCGACCGCGGCATAGGCTTGCCGCTGGGCCTCGCCAACGCTTTGCGACATCGCCGTGACGCTCAGCACCCTGCCGCCATTGGCGACGATTGTGCCGTCGCGCTCGGCCGTTCCGGCATGAAAAATTTCGACGCCGGCGTGCGCGGCAGCCTCCAGCCCCCGGATGGTAGAACCCTTGCGCACTGTTGCGGGA
>JBKJRE010000179.1:0-6447 GCA_046594775.1 Rhizobiaceae bacterium
CACCCTCAAAACCGATGGTGGCCTTATCGGTGACGTGGTACAGGATGTCGTTACATCGCCTGCAGACAAGTCGGCCCGAATACAGGGAGAAAATGGCTTCCTTGAGTGGAGTGTGAACGCCCCGCTGGGAAAGGACATGGTTGTTTTCGGCTCATCAGGCGCCGAAAATGAGAAAGTTCTGATCGAAAAGAACCGGCCGGACGATTTCATCGCCGAAATCGACCATCTTGCGGAAATCATGGACGGCAACGTTCAATCCTCGCCGATCTCGCTTGAGCGCGGTCTCGATACAATGATGGTGATCGCCGCAGTTCACAGGTCCCATGAATTCGGTCGCCGTGTGCAAATCGACTGGACACGCGGCTATTCTCCAGAAGCCATAGTTTGAAAGCCTATACAATGCGAAACGACTTCTCCTTCAGCAATCTGTTCGTTTACGATCTGGCCAACAACCATCAGGGCGATCCTGAGCACGCTGCCAACATCGTACGCGAGATCGGTCGGGCAAATGCCGGTGCCGGCACACGAGGAGCGTTGAAGTTCCAGTTTCGGCAACTCGACACTTTCATCCATCCTGATTTCAAGAATCGGACTGACCACAAATATGTAAAGCGTTTCTCCGAAACACGCTTGTCCATGGACGAGTTCCGGGACCTGTTGCCGATTGTGAGACAGTCTGGCCTGCTGACGATGAGTACGCCATTCGACGAAGAATCTGTCGACATCATTTGCGACATGAATATCGACGTCATCAAGATTGCAAGTTGTTCGGCAGACGACCGTCCGCTCATTGAAAAGGTTGCGCGGGTCAACAAGCCTGTTGTTATCTCGACCGCCGGACTGCGAATCGACGACATCGACTGGCTTGTAAACTTCATGGAATCCGAGCGCGTGAACTTTTCGCTGATGCACTGCGTCGCGCTTTACCCCACGCCGGACGACAAGCTGCAACTCGACCAGATCAGACAGATGAAAGAGCGCTACCGCGGAATCGAGATAGGATGGTCCACTCATGAATCCCCGGACAATCTAAGTGCAGTCCAGATCGCATATGCTTTGGGTGCACGCATGTTTGAGCGCCACGTCGGCCTCAACACCGACAGGTACAAGCTCAATGCCTATTCATCGACCCCCGAACAGGTCGAAAACTGGCTGAGCGCGTTCAACGACGCCCGCGCCATGATTGGCGCACGCGAACGCGCGCCGGCGCGACCTGACGAGCGTCAGACACTTGCGGAACTCAAGCGCGGGGTCTTCGCCCGACGCGACATCAAGGCAGGGGACGTGCTGCAATTGGCGGACGTCTTCTTCGCCATGCCTTACGCCGAAGGCTCCATGACGTCGGGAGGATTCCGCCCGGGCATGATTGCGGACCGCGATTATGCCTTGAATGAGGGATTGTCCACCGCAATGGTTCCGCACGGGGTATCGGAAGAGCAGATCGTTTATCAGATCATGTTGCAGGTGCGGGGACTGTTGAACACGGCAGGCATCTATATCAATGAAGCGGCGACAATCGAGATTTCCCATCACTATGGACTGTCTCGCTTTCGCGAGTTCGGCGCCGTGCTGATCACCTGCATCAACCGCGAATACGCCAAGAAGCTTGTGATCCAGTTGCCCCGTCAGAAGCACCCCTATCATTTCCATAAACGCAAGGAAGAGACCTTTCAGCTGCTTGCGGGAGACGTCGAAATCTTCAAGGAAGGAAACCGATTTGCCCTCGAACCAGGAGACACGCTGCTGGTAGAGCCGGGTGAATGGCACAAGTTCCACACGTTGGAAGGCTGTGTTTTTGAGGAAATCTCGTCGACCAGCTATCCCGATGACTCTTTCTACGAGGATCCCCTGATCTCGACCATGCCGCGCGAAGAACGCAAGACCAAAGTCGATCACTGGCTCGCCTATTTCCGTGACGGGCATAAGATTTGACATCATTGTCTTCGACTTCGACGACACCTTGGTTCAATCGGCCGGTGTCAAGCGTCAGTCGTTTTTCGACATTTTTCCGCCAAGCTGCGAACCGGTCGTATCAGCCGTATTGGCGAAGAATCCGGACGGCTCGCGCTATGTGGTCATACCCGCAATGCTGGCCGAGGCGATTGGCGCCGGCCTGGATACGCAAGGACTGACTGCGGAAAGCCTGATCGAGGCTTATGCGGAGAGCGTCGCCGCGGGCGTGCGCGATTCTGCCGAAGTGCCGTCTGCAGCCGCCATGTTGCGATGGGCGGCGAAAAACGCGCACGCATATATCTTTTCGATGACGCCGCACGAGGAATTGCTCCGTCACATTCGAGGGCGTGGCTGGGAAAAATGGATCTCGCATGCATATGGCTATCCCAACCAGAAACCGGAGGTATTGAAGATGCTGCTCGACCGTCATCGATGCGCCACCGATCGCGTGCTGGTGGTCGGCGACGGGGTCAGCGATGCCGACGCGGCTCGCATCACCGGCTGTCGTTATCTCGAGGCGACACCAGGATGGCCACAGAAGCTTCTGGAAGAGTTGGTGAAGAGCGATGATTGACGGCAGGCACGTACTGGCAGTTGTCCCGGCCAGGGGGGGCAGCAAGGGCGTTCGGCTGAAAAACCTGCGCGCCATAGGCGGAATATCCCTCGTCGCACGTGCAGGCATGACCGCCTCCAGGGTATCGTCGATCGACCGGGCCGTGGTTTCAACCGATCATGACGACATCGCCGCCGCCGCCGAAGCAGCGGGGCTGTCTGCGCCGTTCAGACGGCCGCAAGCGCTTTCCGGCGACCGGATTGCCGACTGGGACGTGCTTCACCATGCGTTGCTTGCAATGGAGGCGCTGGACAAGGCCACCTATGAGATCGTCCTGATGCTGCAGCCCACATCGCCAGGACGCACGCCGGCCCACATCGAAGCAACGCTCCGCCACTTAGTCGACGGGCAGTTCGATGCAGTGTGGTCGGTAAGCGAGACAGACAGCAAGAGCCATCCGATGAAACAGCTCGTGGTGGATGCAGACGGCCGCCTCGACTACTATGATCCAAGAGGCGCCGAGATCATTGCCCGTCAGCAATTGCAGCCGGTTTACCACCGTAACGGAATCGCCTATGCGATCACACGCGATTGCATCCTGAACAATAAGAGCATCAAGGGCCCGAAGACCGGTGTCGTCGTGGTCGACGAAATCGTTCCCAATATCGACACCGAAATGGATATTGAATGGGCGGAGTTCCTGCTCCGCCGCAACGGCGACCCACTTGGGCCATAGTCTGCTGACCAGCCCCGGATAGGGGAGATTCATTGCTTGCGCCGGTTTGCCTCTCCTTGATTCCGCAGTCGGTTTACGCCAACAGTTGCACAAATCATTGGCAGAAGGCCTCCCGAGGCATCAGGATAAAATGACCCCTTATTTCCAAGAGCTTCACGAAGCCGTCCAGTCTCATGGAGGCTTCTTCAATGCCCACCTGCATCTTGACCGGGCCGGAACCTTCCACCCGACGGTGGAAATGCTGCGCGCTGAAGGGGTGATGGACGGAGCGTCTTTGTCGCTGCCGGGCAAGCACGCTGTCATCCCGAGGATCCATGCGAGCAACTGCTATGAAACCGATCGGCTCTATGAGCGGGTGGAACCTTTTGTGCTCGATATGATCGCAGTTGGTACGGCGCGCGCCGACACCGTCATCGACACCACCGCCGATCGCGTCGGGCTGACGGCTCTTGAGACTTTCGCCCGGCTGAAAGAGCGCCATGCCGACAGAATTGATCTTCGAATCGGAGCGTATTCGCCACTTGGCTTCCGGGACGATGAACCGCAACGCTGGGCGCTGCTGGAAGAAGGCGCCGCGATGGCCGATTTCATCGGGCTGCTGCCGGAGCGCGACGACAAGGCTGACTATCCGGACCACATCGGATTTGAGGAAAGCTGCCGCCGCGCTCTTTCTCTGGCCCATCGGTTAGGCAAACAAATCCATATCCATGTCGATCAGGCCTTTCACCGCTACGAAGGCTGCTCGGAACTGATTGCAAAACTCGTGCGCGAGATGGACCTGGGTCAGGCCTCAGAGGCCGAGCCCTTTATCTGGCTCATACACTTCATATCTCCATCGACCTATGACGATGCCCGTTTCGCTCGGCTCGCCAAGGATCTGGCATCCCTCAATATCGGCGTGATTTCTTGTCCTGGCGCGGCAATCAGCATGCGCCAGTACAGGCCGTTCCCGTCGCCTACATATAATTGCATCGCCCGGGTTCTCGATTTGATCGCGGCTGGCGTCCACGTAAGGATCGGATCCGATAATGTCTGTGACATCACCTCGCCTATGGGAACTGTCAATCTGATGGACGAACTTCTCGTCTTGGGTAATGCTATGCGCTACTACGACATAGATTTCCTGGCACGCGTCGCAGCGGGCAAGCGGATCGACGCGGATGGGCTTGCTCGACTTGCCACGCATCTGGAAGAGAACGAAGCCTCCCTGCAGTCAATCGTTCGGCGCTATGCGCCCGAGCTTGCGACATAGTTCCGCGCTTGACCAGAGGATGGCTCTGCCACGGCACGTCGAAATGCAGTGAGAAATTGTAAGGCCGCTTATGCCGGCCGATATGCAGAATGTCGCGGAAACCCTTGGTCGTGAGCATCCCGCATTCGGACCCGTTATGCTCGATCGTGACGTTGGTCGCGGTTGTCGTGCCGTGCACGATCAGTTCGACCTCCGAAGGCTCGATCCCCCCATCCGGCAAATACCGCGGACGCCGTCGACAACGCCGATCGATCCTCAGGGTCGTCGGGACCTTGTGATAATAGACGCCCTTGGGGCATTCGAGCACCAGGTCCGTGTTGGTTCCGCCGACGTCCACGCCAATTCTTACCATATAATCCTCCTCATATTTGTCGGGCCGCATAGGCACGGTTTCCTTGTTCAGCCGAATGTCTCAGGCATCCAGATCGCGACGCTGTCCAAGACAACAGCGCTGCGGTCGTCTTCGGCATCATGCTCATCCAAGGGATGTGCCCCCCAGACTGACGAGGCTCGGATTTCGACAGGCGGAACAAGCGATGGGTCTATTCGGCCGCCACGGACATCTCTGCGAGACCACCAATATACGCCACACATTCGTCGACCGTTTGAACGTCGCCGAACTTCGCGTCGATGTCGAACAGGTTCCAGGCTACGGCGCCTGGAACGCGGTCACCGATGCATTCCTTGACCGCGATGGTGCGAAAACCGTCTGCGAGCCCGTCACAGACGGTTTGACGCACACAAGCACAGGCCGTCACGCCGGTGACCAGGATCGTGTCCACGTTGTTGGCGCGCAGGATGCCAGCGAGTTCGGTGCCGTGGAAAGACGAGGCCCGCTTCTTCAAAAGCGTATATTCGCCTTCTACGGGCGCGATACGGCTGTCAATCGCCCACAGATTCTTGTCGGCCAGATTCACGACTTCGATCGGGATCTTGTTGTGCCACAAGCCCATGTCGGTGAAGGACGCGTTGCGATCGGTGATCTCATACGCCGTCGTCACGTGGACAACAGGCAAGCCGGCAGCGCGGAAAGCTTTGAGCAGTTTCTGCATCCCGGGTATTATCTCGTTGTCCATCTTCTCCTGATCGCACGTGAAAGGGTTGCCCGGACGCGTCCAGGCGTTGGCGAGGTCAACGCTTATAAGAGCCGGGCGATTGCCGAACCCGACGCGGCGCTGGAACCCGCGCTCCTGATAAAGCTTCGACGCCGTGTCGAATGCCTGCTGGAGCAGGCGGTCCAATTCCTTGTTGTCCACGTCGGTCATTTCGTTCTCCTGTCTGACGTTCTGCGGGGACTGCCCCCGAGGTGTGGAAGATCACTGCGGTCAGATCGAGTGCCGATTGCCGCTTAATAGGGATATTGAGCTGCGGATTGACGCCAGGGAATTGCTATGTGAGCGTGTATTATTGCCGCTCATGCATCAATCAAGAGACGCAAGATGACACCCCCTGCCGGGCTTGACATCCTTCACTCCTTTCTCGTCGTCGCTGAAGAACTGAACTTTCGCCGCAGCGCTGAGCTGCTGAACCTCGATCAGTCGGCGCTGACGCACCGCATTCAAAAGCTTGAACATGAGTTGGGCTTCAAGCTTCTGGAGCGCACCACACGGGAAGTGTCGCTGACCCAGGCCGGCCAGTCCTTTTATAGGGACAACGCGCACCTGCTGGCTCGCTACGGGGAGTCGGTGGAAGGTGCCCGGCGTATCGCCGAAGGCAAGGCGGGACATCTAAGCGTCGCCTACATGGCGTTTGCTGCAACCGAGCTGATGCCTTCAGCCGTCGCCCGCTTCCGGCAGACTCATGCGCATATCGATGTGACGTTGCAATACATCCGGACAGAGGTGGCTCGGTTTGTTTGAACAGTTTCCGGGCTATCGTTAAGTGGATTCCTGCCTTGGTTAGGCTGCCATCGGGATTGATGACAGCGCATTGAAGTAGGCCTCGTCCGGCGTC
>JBKJRE010000190.1:0-7072 GCA_046594775.1 Rhizobiaceae bacterium
CTCCTGCCATGTTGATGAATCATAAAATCGAAGCCGACGGAATCGGCGGATTCAAAAAATCCGCCCGACGCTCTAGCCACAGATCTACGCAAGGCCTATGGCGCTACCGTCGCGCTCGAACGCGCCCACATCAGCCTCACGGCCGGCTCCGTGCATGCTTTGCTCGGTGAAAACGGCGCGGGGAAATCGACCCTTGTCCGCATTCTGACCGGCGCTGTCGTTGCCGACGCGGGCGCTATCGCGCTTCATGGCCAGCCCTACGCGCCGAGGACTTTGATTGAGGCGCGTGCCCACGGTGTTGCCACGGCCTTTCAGGAACTAAGCCTTGTTCCCAATCTGTCGGTGGCGCAGAATCTGCTCCTGCCTACCTTGCCACGGGGGCCGATAGGCATCGTTTCTTCGCGCCGAGTGTTAAACGCAGGGTTAGGGATTTTGACCCGGCACGGATTGAAATTCATCGATCCTGCGGCACAGGTCGGCATGCTCACCTTGGCTGAGCGCCAGCGGATCGAAATTGTCCGCGCTATAGAAAACGCCACAAGCGTTTTGATCCTAGACGAACCAACGGCCGCGCTCGCTGAGACAGACTGGCTGTTCGAGCGCATCCGGATGGTGACGGCCAAGAATGTGGCTGTTCTCTATATCTCTCATCGCCTTGCCGAAGTGCGGGAAATCTGCACCGTGGCAACAGTCCTGCGCAACGGCTCGTCCATCGACTCGGTGGGTCTGGCGCAGGCGTCGGATGGCGACATCTTCGAGATGATGGTCGGTCGCCGGATCAAAAGCGTCGCCCGTGGCCCTGCAGTAGTTGCCAGCGAAACGGCGAGTGCGCGTCTTTCTGTGAAGAAGCTCGGCGGACACGGCCTCAAGGATATATCCTTCGATCTTCATCACGGTGAGATTCTTGGCCTTGCTGCCCTGGAGGGACAGGGTCAACGCGGGCTGTTCCGGATGTTGGCGGGGCTTGAGCGCCCGGAGCAGTGGAAACTGTCCATCGACGGGCGCGATGTTGTCCTGTCCAGCCCGCGCAAAGCGCTCAAGATCGGCAGCGGGATCGCCTATCTGCCGGAGGAACGCAAGACCGAAGGCATCCTGGCCGGGCTGTCCGCCGCGACGAACATCGTTCTGCCGGTAATGTCTTCCGTGGCTCTTGCTGCGTTGATCAGTCCGCAGGCTGAAATTTCCGCGGCACGCCCCGCCGGGGCAAAGGTCGAGATGAGCGACCGCTATCTGGGCTTCGCCATTGGCGATCTGTCGGGGGGTAATCAGCAAAAGGCGCTTGTTGCCCGGACCCTGGCGACCGGAGCAAAGACCTTGCTGCTCTACGATCCCACGCGGGGGGTCGATGTCGGCACCAAGCAATCCATCTACGCCGCGATCCGCGCCTTTGCTTCCGAGGGTGGATCCGTCATTTTCTATTCGTCGGAATTGCCCGAGGTCGTCCAGTTGGCCGACCGCTGCCTTGTCCTCTACGAGGGGCGGATCTTTCAGAGCTTTGAGGGCGGCGCAATCGCTGAGCGGAGCCTCGTGGCAGCGATGATCGGTCACGCCGCCACCGGCGGAGCGAACAGCTGATGAATACCGGGTCTTTTGCCGCGACCGGTTCGGCCCCCACGCGGCACGCCTTGCTTTTCCGGCTGACCACAGGTGCTGGTATGATTGTCATAATCTACCTGGCCCTCTATGCGCTTTATGCCTATCAGCAGCCACGGGCGCTGTCCCTCTCGGCCATCGCGGCGCTGATGAACAACTCGGCTCCCCTGGCGCTTGCTGCCGCCGGCCAGGCCTTGGTGGTCATCAGCCGTGGATTCGATCTTTCGGTGGCGGGAGTAATTTCCGTCTGCAACGTCACGCTGGCGGTCTATCCGATAGACGGGCCGGGCGGCGCGTTGATGTCAGTTCTGATGTGTATGGCGATCGGCGCATCAGTCGGAGCCGTGAACGGCTGGCTGGTGGCTGTCCTTCGGGTTCAGTCCATCGCTGCCACGTTGGCAACCATGATCATCTGCCAGGGGATTGCCCTGGTCATACTCAAGGCGCCCGGCGGTGCGGTAGCCAACTGGATCGTTTATGAAATGACGGATCGGTTGTGGAAGACAATACCGGTCTCGGGGCTTGTCGTAGCAGCGGTCATCTTGGTCTGGTCGATTCTGCGCCGCACCGATTTTGGTCTGTCGGTCTACGCCATCGGCGCGGATGAGCAAGCGGCCCGGCTTTCGGGAGTCAACACAACTCGCGTCCGGTTCCTGACCTTCGTGCTCGCGGGTATGACGTATGGTCTGGCGGGCTTCATGCTCAGCGCTCAGACGGCGACCGGCAACCCGACATCTGGCACGCCGCTGCTCATGTTGTCTTTTGCGGCGGTGGCACTAGGCGGCACCTCACTGGCGGGCGGCCGAGGCGGATTGTTTGCTTCCGTGATGGGAGCAGCGGTGCTCATGCTTCTGCAAAAGGTGCTGTTTTCCAGCGGTGTGTCATCCTTCTATACGGGCGTGTTCCAGGGTGTTGCCCTGATCCTCGCGGTCGTTTTTAGCGGTCTATTGACACGACTCGGACATGCGAAATGACCATGACACGTGAGGCCAGGAAACCAGGCGCACGCTTCAGCCAGGCGGGCGACACGCGGATCAGTTCCAAGGTCAGCCGCGAAACAATCAGCGCCGTCACGGTTGCTGTGCTTTGCGTCCTGCTTCTGCTGGGTGCACGGTTCGTCAGCCCGGCGCTCGGGTCCTGGTCCCAGGTGGAAACGGTGCTTGTGCTCGGCTTTTTCCTGGTGGTTCTCTCCTTCGGTCAGGGGATGGTGATTCTTTCGGGCGGGCTGGACCTTTCCTTGCGTGCGACGATCACGCTTGGCGGGATTCTGGCGACCAGCTTGATCGGCGCCGACAATCCGGCGTCCTGGTATCTGCTGCCGGCAGTGCTGGGCGTTTGCGGCATGGTCGGCCTGGTTTCGGGCCTGGGTATTGTCTGGCTGCGTGTCCCCCCATTTATCATGACCATGGCGATGTCGATCATCGTGGCCTCCGCCCTACTTGGATATACCAAGGGAACCCCGCGGGGGGCGGCGCCTGACGCGGCCGCCATGCTGATGAAGGGCCAAATTGCTGGGCTGCCGGTGCCCATCGTCGTATTGGTTGGCTTTGTAGCGCTTGGCTGGGTCTTCCAGAGCCGCTCCCTATTTGGCCGCTATATCTATGCGGTTGGCACCAACATGGAAGCGGCCCGTATTGCCGGCGTCCCGGTGGTTGCCGCGCAGATCCTTCCCTATGTCCTGAGCGCGATCTGCGCAGGTTTCGTCGGCATTGCGCTCGTGGGCTATTCCAATGGGGCAACGCTCCGGATGGGGGACGATTATCTACTGCCCTCGATCGCCGCGGTGGTGATCGGTGGGTCATCCATTCTAGGCGGGCGTGGGACCTTCCTTGGCACTGTCGGCGGGGCGATCCTGTTGACCACGCTGGGCACGATCATCTCCGCACTTGGCCTCGAATTCGGCCTTCGAACAGTCATCGAAGGCTCGATCGTGCTCATCGCTCTGCTTCTGCTGCGCGAAGAGCTTTTCCAGAAGCTGCGAAATATCTGGCGCTGACAACCGCGCCAAGCAGGAACAAACCCGAACGGTGGAGGAAACTACCAATGAAATCTAAATGGATGAAAACCTTGCTTGCCACGACGGCGGTGCTCGTCTCCGCTCTGTCTTTAGCCGGGCCCGCTAACGCCAAGGACGGCGACAAATTCAAGGTTTACCTTAGCCTCAGCTACTCGGGCAACGCTTGGCAATCCGAAGCGGCTAACATCGTCAAGGCACTTGCCGCGACGCCGCCTTACGATCAGCAGGTCGAACTGATCGAAAATATCTCTGGAACGGACCCGCAGGCACAGATCTCGGCCTATGAAAGCATGATCGACGATGGCGCGGATGCCGTTATCAGCTTCCCGATCTCGTCTACGGCGCTCAACCGGACCATCAAGCGCGGCTGCGAGGAGGGCGTCCTGTTCTTCATGTACGACGCCACCGTGACCGAAAGCTGCGCTTACAACGTCAGCTACTTGTCGTCGGGGTTTGGTGAGAACACCGCACAGGCGCTGGTGAATGAACTTGGCGGCAAGGGGAAGATCTTCCTGTCGCGCGGCGTCCCGGGAAATTCAGTTGACCAGCGTCATACCGACGGAGCAATGAGTGTCTTCAACAAGTATCCCGGAATCGAGGTGGTCGCCGAGTACTATTCTTACTGGGACGACCGCACCACGCAGCAGGAAACCGCAAAGGCTCTGACTGCGCATCCAGACGTCGATGGCATCTGGGCACAGGCGGGCGAATATGGCGCGATCCAGGCGCTTTTGGATGCAGATCACGCGCTCGTTCCAATGACTGGTGAAAATTCGGCCGGCTTCCGGCTGGCGCTTGCCGATCCGGCGATGCAGGCCAAGGGCCTGAAGGGCGTTTCGGCGGGATCACCTCCGGCGCAGGCGGGATACGCGTTCAAGCTGGCAATGGAGATTCTCACCGAGAAGCGTGAGCTTGCGGCGATGAACATCGAGTATCCGTTGCCATGGGTGCCCGCCGCCGATGTAAAGGTTTGCACCGGCGACACCTACGTAGACGGCTGCAACGTGTTCCCGTCCGACAAGGTACCGTCTTCGTTCGTCAGCGAAGTGTTGAACCCGGTGCTGTTGCCGGAAGTCAATGTGGAGTCCGCGTTGAACGGCACGCCGGTCGCAGGCGCCACGATTCAGCCGCTCCCGGCCGAAGTTGCCAAGGCAAACAACGAACCCGGCATCAACTGTGACGGCTGTGAAGCTGCGGCCGATCTCTACAAGCTCACCAAGATTGAGGCGACGGTCCAACCATAACCTCGACCGAAGGCTGCCCGACCGGAACTCCCGCCGGGCAGCCGACCATGTGATTGCAGTTGCAAGGCCTCAATTTTTGGACACGAATACAGATTTTGGGGGTTCAACCTACCTGAAATCATATGGAGAGAACGTGGTGCATCAGCAGAAGTCACCAATGCGGCGACGCGTGACCGTCAAGCACCTTGCCCGCGATCTTGGCATGTCCGTTTCGACCGTGTCCCGAGCCTTCTATCCAGACTCGATCATCGCGGTCGAAACCCGTCGTACCGTGCTTGCACGAGCCAATGAAATTGGCTATCGACCCAACCCATTCGCCCAGAGCCTTATCACCAACAAGACCAAAATCGTCGGGATGGTCGTCTCAGACCTGACCAATCCATTCTATCCCGAGGTAATGACGCGGTTGACAGCGCTTTTGCAGCAAGCTGGCATGAATCTGATGCTGGCGGCCGCGGACAAGCCCGAAAAGATCGACGAGGCGGTCGAACTGCTGCTTACCTATCAGCCCGACCTGATGATCGTTCTCGCAACCAGTCTCGACTCTAACGCGCGCGAAAAATGCGAGGCGGCCGGGGCGCCGGTAATTTTCTTCAACCGCTTGTCGGCCGATGGCCTTGGCTTTGGTGTGTCCTGCGATAATGCCGAAGGCGCTCGCCGGGCGGCCGATCACCTGATCGACCTTGGACATCGGGATCTGCTGTATGTTTCCGCCTTTCCCGGCGCCTCTACGAACGTGGAACGACAGCAAGGCTTTTGCCAACGGGCGCTCGAACGCGGCCTTCCCGCGCCCAAGATCCTCGAGGCGGGGCTGTTTTCGTATGAAGCGGGTTATAATGCCGGAGTTGGTCTGAAGGAGTTCTCCCGTCGTCCGGACGGTGTTCTCTGCGCAAACGATATCGTGGCCATCGGCTTTATCGAAGCCTTGCAAGAGGAACTCGGATTAAACGTTCCAGGCGACATCTCCGTCATCGGATATGATGACATCGCCATGGCGGCATGGCCGTCTCACAGACTGACAACCATCGCGCAGCCTTTGGATGAGATGATGGCCGCAACGGTAGCCCTCGCCCGCGAACTCGCGGCGGAGAGAGAAATCCCACAACGAATCTTGCGTATTGCGCCAGGTCCTCTGATTGAACGGCAAACCGTCCGGGATCGTCGGAAAGGCAGCAACGCATGAGCGCAACAGACTTGTTTTGGCGGCTTTCCGAAAGCCACAAGCCGGACTGCCCGATGTCGCTGGAAGGACTGGAGCCAGAAGCGGTTCCTGAACCTGAAGAGCTTGCCCTCGTGCTGGGCTCCGACGCCGTGGCCCACTATGCCAAGGCCTGCCGTCCGATTTACGAAGATTTGCGCCGGATCATCGGGCAATTGGCGGGCCTGCTTATCCTTGCCTGACTGACTTCGCGCTCGGAAATGGCGGATCTGGGCGAGATGACGCGATGCCAAAACCGGTGGGATGATGCAAACCAGCGTCTGCAGGCGTTGGCGGTTGCAGGCGGTCTGTCTCGGCACAAGGCACAACTCGACAGCGCACGGAGTTTTGCCGGCGATGTAATGGGAACGTTCCTTGATCTGCGACCCGGCGCCGACAACACGATGCTTCTGGATCGCATGTCGATCCAGATCAAGCGGGCCTACGCCCATCTCGATGCGGCAAGTTCCCCAAAAGCCAAGCTTCAAATGGTCGATTTCTCACACGCCTGTTGTTCGTGTGGGCATGAGCGCCAGCAATAGAACAACGCACGGAGGAGGAAAAGATGGCGGATTATTCGATCTGGGTTTGCGAGTACAGCTACGTCAGCAAATACCACAAGAGTGGCGTTCTGTACGGTGCGCATAACCAAGGCTATGTGAAGCTGCCTTACTGCTACGTAGTCATCAAGGGTCGCGACCATGTGGCGATGGTCGACGTGGGCTATAATGACAAGGCCTATGGCAAAATATTGGGCGACCGCTTCGGAGTAGAGAATTGGCGCGATCCCAAGGTGGTTCTGGCTGAAATCGGTGTGACGCCGGATGACGTGGACACCTGCTTCATCAGCCACGCGCATTTCGATCACTTTGGCAATGTCGAGGATTTCCCGAAGGCGAAATTGAGAGGTGGCTCGGTTTGTTTGAACAGTTTCCGGGCTATCGTTAAGTGGATTCCTGCCTTGGTTAGGCTGCCATCGGGATTGATGACAGCGCATTGAAGTAGGCCTCGTCCGGCGTC
>JBKJRE010000350.1:0-3789 GCA_046594775.1 Rhizobiaceae bacterium
GTCGTTTCAAGTGGCTCCGCGCGCATCCAGTTATGCGTCGAAAGATGCATGATGACTTCCTCCCAGCATTCGCCCATTGCCATTTTTGCGATGACGCAGGTCCTGATCCTTACCAACGGCCGACCCAATCAGGACGATCTGGTTCGACCAATTGGCCCCGAAGCGACCTCTACAGCAAAATAATTGCTCCGGCAAGGCGACTGTCAGATTGAAGCTATCACCCCGCTAACTATATGAACACAATCAATTTATTGCGAGAGACGAAATTTATTCGAGGAACCCGCCTGCGATGCGGCATGCTTGACCCTCACCGCATGTCTGGTAATACCAGAGCGGGCTGTGGGGAAGTTGCCTGGGTAGGCGGTTGATATACGCGCTTAGCCTGGCGGCGGTGCGGCCGGCGGTCGGGGGGCCGTCGGCCCTCTTCCTGCTTCTGGACATTTGACCGCAATCAAGCAAGCTGGGGCCGTCTGGCCGATAGCCATAAGGGAGGAAGTTGGTGCCCAAGACAATCAAGGGACCAGGAATATTCCTGGCGCAGTTCGCGGGCGACGCCGCGCCGTTCAACTCATTGAAGTCGATTGCAGAATGGGCGGGCAGCCTCGGATACCAAGGCGTACAGATTCCGACATGGGATGGACGCCTGTTCGATCTGAAGAAGGCAGCGGACTCGAAGGCTTATTGCGACGAAGTCAATGGCATATGCGCGGACGCCGGCGTGGAAATCACCGAACTCTCAACTCATCTTCAGGGCCAGCTGGTCGCGGTGCACCCGGCCTATGACAGTCAGTTCGACGGATTTGCGCCGGCTTCCGTGCACGGCAACCCTCAGGCCCGCCAAAAATGGGCCGTCGAGCAGATGATGTTCGGCGCCAAGGCCTCCCGGCATCTGGGTCTGACCGCTTCAGTTTCGTTCACCGGCGCCCTCGCTTTCCCCTACCTGTATCCCTGGCCACAGCGGCCCGATGGTCTCATCGAAGAAGCCTTTGGCGAGCTTGGCAAGCGCTGGAAGCCAATTCTTGATGCCTACGAGGACGCCGGCGTCGATCTTTGCTACGAAATCCATCCCGGCGAGGACGTCTTCGATGGCGCAACCTTCGAAATGTTTCTGGATGCGGTGGGCAATCATGCCCGATGCAACATAAACTACGACCCGTCGCACTTCCTGCTGCAGCAGCTCGATTATCTCGACTTCATCGATATCTATCACGAGCGCATCAAGGCCTTTCACGTAAAGGATGCCGAGTTCAATCCATCCGGTAGGCAGGGTGTCTATTCCGGCTATCAGGGCTGGCTCAACCGGGCCGGTCGCTTCCGTTCGCTCGGTGACGGACAAGTCGATTTCTCCGGCATTTTCTCGCGGCTGACCACGCACGGCTACGACAGTTGGGCCGTGCTGGAGTGGGAGTGCTGCCTGAAGCATCCGGAAGACGGCGCGGCAGAAGGCGCGCCCTTCATTGCCAGCCATCTGATCCGTGTTACGGAAAAGGCGTTTGACGATTTTGCCGGCGGCAAGACCGACAGACAGTTGCTGCGCAAGATGATGGGCCTATAGGCGGACGGCAAACCCGTTCGGGGAGGAGGATCATTAATGGCGATCGAAGGGAAAAGCGAAAGGACGCCGGGTCCGATCCGCTACGGCATGGTAGGCGGCGGACAGGGCGCCTTCATCGGCGCCGTTCACCGGATTGCCGCACGCATGGACGGCGATTTCCAGTTGGTGGCGGGTGCTCTGTCATCGGATCCTGCGCGGGCGAAGGCCTCGGCTGCCGAACTCGGGCTCGAACCCGACCGCAGCTACGGCTCGTTTGGAGAAATGGCCAAGGCGGAGGCCAGGCGGCCGGATGGCATCGAGGCGGTGGCGATTGTCACCCCCAACAATGTCCACTTTCCTGCAGCCAAGGCCTTCCTTGAAGCCGGGATACATGTGATCTGCGACAAGCCGCTCACCTCCAATCTCTCGGACGCGAAGAAACTCGCCGCATTGGTCGCGAAGACGGGCAGGGTCTTCGTACTGACACACAACTACACGGCCTATCCCATGGTCCGTCAGGCCCGCGAGCTGGTCGCGAAGGGGCAGCTCGGAGACATAAGGCTGGTACAGGCTGAGTATCCGCAGGACTGGCTCACCGAGGACCTTGCGGCAACCGGCCAGAAACAGGCATCGTGGCGCACCGACCCCAAGCAGTCGGGCGTCGGCGGAGCCAGCGGCGACATCGGAACCCATGCCTACAATCTCGCGCGCTTTGTCTCGGGGCTCCAACTGGCGGAACTGTCGGCGGACCTCGACGCATTTGTTCCTGGGCGCGCAGTAGACGATAATTTGAACGTCTTGCTGCGTTTTAAGCCGCAAGGCAAAGCGCCGGCGGCCAAGGGCATGATCTGGGCGAGCCAGGTCGCGCCGGGCCATGAAAACGGATTGAAAATCCGAGTGTATGGAACCAAGGGCGGAATTGAATGGGTCCAGGCTGACCCGAACTACCTATGGTACACGCCCTTTGGCCAGCCCAAGCAGCTGATCACCCGGGCCGGGGCTGGGGCAGGCCCTGCCGCTGCTCGCGTTACGCGCGTGCCGTCGGGCCACCCGGAAGGCTATCTGGAGGGCTTCGCCAACATCTATCGGGAGGCAGCGCGCGCCATTCGCGCCGCAAGAAAGAAAAATGGGAGACCTGCCAGGGACGTCATCTACCCGACGGTACAGGATGGCGTCGAAGGTGTTGCGTTCGTAGAGGCTTGCGTGAAGTCATCCAAAAAGAACGCGGCCTGGACGAGGCTTTGACTGCTGAATAAAGAGACGCGTCTCATTGCCGAAACGGCGGGACTTATCTCCGCGCTGGAGACCTGGGACTTCGGCAAAAAACGTTCGGCGACCGCGCGCCTGCACATGATTTTATCTACTTGGCCTTGGCAGAACGGCGGCTCTTTGGTTTCACTTCGACCTTGCGGCCGAGACCCGCCTGTTTGGCCAGATTGGAGCGCTCAATGGCGTAGTTGGGGGCGACCATCGGGTAAGTCGGACCGAGGCTCCACTTGGCTCGATATTCATCAGGCGAAAGCCCAAGCACGGAAAGATGACGCTTCATCGACTTGAATTTCTTTCCATCTTCCAGACAAATTATGTAGTCGGGAAACACGGACCGCTTGGGATTGACCGCCGGGGTCTGAGCCGGTTCAGGCTCGGAGGAAACCTCGCCCAGCTTGCGAACCGAACTGCTTATGGCGGCTATCAGTTCGGCCAGACCATTTGCCGGCACCCTGTTATTTGACACATATGCTCCAACCATCTCGGCTGTTAGCTCTACGAGCGCGGACTGGTCGACGACAGACATTGTTTTTCTCCAGAATTCTTTTGCGGACGCTCTAGACGGGAACTATTGAACTTGCAACTGGTTCGAAAGCCTTTGCCCCCCGCTATGGAGATCAGCGATCCTGGCTGGCGGGGTGTAACCGAAAGGTAGCGGGCGGGGCGATAGCGCAGAATTCGCGCATGACAGACGGCCATAACGCCGGAAAGATGACGGCATGCACAAGGCAATCTTCGGTATCGCGTCAATTGGCTTTCGCTGTATGATCGATCGTAGGGATGAGCTCGATATAAAATGATGATACGCGAGATTTTTGCGCTCAACTTGCGCACGCTGAGCGAGGAGCGTGGCTCGATCAATCACGTGTGCAGACAACTCGGTATCCATCGCCAGCAGTTCGCCGTCTATTTGCGTGGAGACAGGCTTCCGAACAAGACCACGCTCAAGCGACTTAGCGATTATTTTGGCGTCACCGAAGAAGCGT
>JBKJRE010000422.1:0-6802 GCA_046594775.1 Rhizobiaceae bacterium
TCGACGCCCTCTGGAAGGCAATCGGCAACATCTGCGACCTGTACAGCCGCAAAGAGTGCTGGAATTATCTCAAGGGGAGGCAGGATATGCGTCCGATTAAATGTCCGGCGCTCTAGAGCGCCGTGCCGGCGATCTCGCCATGCGCATCCATTGCCGGCGCAAAGGGGTCGGCAGCATTCTGAGGGCCTTCCGCGTCCGTTCCCTCCCCTCCGCCCAGGCGACGAGAAAGCCTCGCAAGTCGCAGGCTCCGTCACGTGGAACGCCGTTCAAGCAACTCGTCTTTGCGGGGGCCGCGCCGCTATACCAGTTTACGCCGGCCTCAAGCTTGACTACAGCTATTTCCACCGATTCAATGAGAAGCCGCCCGCCAAATGGCTGAAGACCATATCCGTTACGACATACTTGCCCAGGAGGCATTGCGCGGCGTTATGCGCAAGGTGCTTGCCGAGGTGGCGCGGACCGGCCTGCCAGGCAACCATCATTTCTTCATCACGTTTCTGACGGGCGCGCCGGGCGTGCGTGTCTCTCCGCGTCTGCGCGAGCGATATCCCGAACAGATGACCATAGTGGTCCAGTTCCAGTATTGGGACCTGAAGGTTACAGATGCCGGCTTCGAGATCGGCCTGTCCTTTTCCGACGTGCCGGAGCGCCTGGAAGTTCCCTTTGCGGCGGTACGCGGCTTTTATGATCCCTCGGTGAATTTCGAGCTCGAGTTCGATGTGAAGACCGAAGAAGCAAGCGATGCGGCCGCCGAAGAAGAAGCGCCCGGCAAGATCAAGCGCGAGGCGCCGAAGCCCGCCGTGGTTTCCAGGAAAACGGAGAGCAAGAAGAAGGCTGCCGAAGACAAGGAAGCACCAAAGGAACAGTCCGCCGATGACGGCGGCGCCAAGGGCGCGGAGGTCGTTTCGCTCGACGCGTTCCGCAAGAAATAGCGATGTCGCCTGTCGTCAATCTGCGGCTCGCCCGCAAGCGAAAAGAACGTGCTGAAAAGCAGCAAGCCGCGAGCGAGAACCGCGCACTTTATGGCAGGAAAAAAGAAGAGAAGCGGCTTGACCGCATGAAATTCGAAAAAGCGTCAGCCTTCATCGACGGCCACAAGCGGGCGACCGGCGGCGACAGCGAAGAAAAATGACTCCGGTCCGGAAGCGTTCCGTCACCATACGCGGCCACCGCACCAGCTTCTCGCTTGAACAGCCCTTTCTTGATGACCTACAGTCCATCGCGGCAGCTCGCGGCGTCGCCCTTGCGGCGCTTGTGGCCGACGTGGACGCCGATCGGGCGCGCGACACCAACCTGTCATCGGCCCTGCGCATATTCGTGCTCGATCAAGTCAAACGCCAGACCAAGCCATAGCGTCTTCCGAGAAGGTCCTCGACCGATGGCCCGATCGCGACATCGCCGGTTCTACTCTGTGCCCTGCAGCATCTTCATGAAGCCATCCATCGAAAGAGATGGCTCCGCCTCGGGCCTCGGCTGCGCCGCCGGCCTGTCAGGTTCCGCAGGCGCTGCAAGCGGCAAGCGCTCCACTGTCGGCGCCGGTACAGGCGTTGGCTGCTCTGCCGCGCGGCGGTCGGCTTCGGCCTGATCGGCAATCCTTGCGGCGTCGGCGGCGGCCTTGGCTGCATCGGCCTCTTGCTTCAGCTGAACCTCTTCGTCTGCCTTGCGCTGCGCCTCGGCCTTGCGCTGCGCCTCGGCCTTGCGCCGGGCTTCGTCTTCCTGCTCGCGCAGTTTCTCCATCGCATCGTCATGCACGCTTTGCAGCGCAGCGTAATAGCGAACCTCGCGGCGCAGCCGCTGCTTTTCCAGCAGCGCCGCCTGCATTGCCTCGACGCGCGCCTGTTCAACTTCCAGCGCGCGCTGCGTCAGAAACTGCGCCAGTGGCTGGCTGTCGAAAACCGGGGTGGTCGCGCCGAGCGGACCCTCGAGGCTGAAGCGCAGTGCAGGCTCGGAACCGACAAGCGCCTCTATGCCCGGACGGTATGTAATCGTTCCGTTCGCGCTGACACTGCCCTTGTTGAGGTCCGCCTGAACATTGGCCTCGATCATGGCTGCGGGGTTTTCCAGCGTCAGCGGCGGCGCGCGCATCACACCCCCGGCAACGGTGAAGGCAGCTTCGGCCGGCTCGGCCGCGAAACTGCCCGCGGCCGCGACCGCTGGCGCAAAGCCATCCGTTTTTGCCGCATCGATCTCCTTGCCGATCGCGTCGGCGCGGGTGATGAACTGTCGAAACGCCTGCGGATTGACCCCGTCGACAACCAGTGACCGGAACGCCGCTGTACCCGATCCTGCCAGCGTGGCGACAAGTCCGCTCACCGATTTCCCGCTCGCCGATAGCACGGTGGAGACATCGCCTTCGCCGCGGACGCCCGTCGTGCCCAGCGCTGTGGCCAGGTCCGCCCCGTCTAGTTTCAATTGCGCGGACAGGAGGCCGGTGCCGCCATTGTTCTTGATCTCGAAAATGCCGCTGGCTTCGCCGCCGAAGAGCTTGGCCTTGAGGTCCGACAAACGCAGTCCCTCGTCGTCAAGCCTGAGCGTCAGGCCGGCGTCGTAGGCTGTCGCAAAGGGTCCTGCTCCCAAGGTGCCGGCAGCAACCACAAGGTCGGCAGCGAAGGGTGCAGTCACCGCCGGCTGGAAGGGCGTTTGCGACCAGTTGAGGCCACCGCTTTCCAGCGCCGCTTCGCCCAGAACCATAGACGCGAGAGGTTCCAGGTTGAGCTCGTCGACGCCGATCTGACCCGATATATGCGGCTTTCCGTCCTTCATGACGGCGGTGACGTCGCCGCCCACGGCCCCCTCGTTGACAGTCCCCGTCAGCCCGCCGAATATTGTCGCTCCTTTGGCGAGATCGACCTCAGCCTCAAGTTGCACCGGTGTACCCGCGCCCATGCCTGGCAGTCCGACACCTGTCGTCAGGAGCCAGGGTTCGATATCGGCAGCATCGAGTGCCGCCATCCCCTTCAGTGACAATGCGTCACCCGAAATTTGCGAAGCCCCGTCGAAACGCGCCGAAAGGTCTCCGGCGGTCAGCGTGGCAACCGTTGCGAGGTCGCCGGAAAGCGAACCTTTTGCCGTCAGGTCGGTCTCGCCCGGACCGGTCATGTTGAGTTCTAGCACCGGCAACCCGTAAAGCGCCAGAAGCCTGGTGGCGTCGGCATTGGTGCCCGAAAGCACCAGTGAGACCTCTGTGTCGCCTGGTGCGCTCAGCCTGGCGTTGCCCGACAGCGTGGCGGAAAGCGCCGTTCCGCCTGCCTTGCCCTGCGCGCTGACCGCGAACCCGGTGGTCCCGTCGTCATTTGCCGCCGACGTCGCCACCACATCCAGCCGCGCTTCCGAGAACAGATTGGGATAGGCTGTCGCCCTTTCCATCAGGCCCCTGACAATCGCATTGTCGCCGTAGCGCTCCGAAGCCGCGGAAATGAGCGGCGCTAGGTCAACCGCCACCAGCGAAGCATCAATGTTGCCCGCCGGATTGTCCGGAAAATCCCTGATTGTGCCGGTCGCGCTAACCGTCGCGCCCGCCAAGCCACCAATCGACAGACGGTCGATTTCAAGCAGGCCTTCGCTGAGCCTCAAGGCCGCGTCGACCTTCTCGGCGGTCAGCCCGGCCGCGCTGACCGGTCCGGCATTCACGTCCAGGTCGAGATCGCGGTCGGCAAAGCGCACCGCGCCGATGTCGCTGACAAACAAGGACGCGAAAGCCGCCAGCCCGTCGACATCGAGCGCCCCGCCGGCCAGCGCAAGCACGGTGGCGGGCCTGGCGCCAGGCGGCTGGCTGCTTTCGGCATGGCCGCGAAACGTCGCGTTGCCAAGTCCCAGTTCGAGATTGTCGAAGCGCTGATGATCCTTGGTCAGGTCAACATCGGCTCGAAAGCCGGCGGCAGGCAGGCGCCGGATCGCACCGTCCACATTCTGCGACACCCACGCGGCAAACCCCGAGGGTTGGGCGATGGCAAGCAGCAGCGAGCCCTGAAATCCGAGCTCGCCATCCGTCCTCAGCCTGCCGTTTGCCTCAAGCGTGGTGCGACCGGGCAGCGTGGCGGCGAGCGACTTTATTGTCCAGCCATCCGCGGCCGGCTCCGCCGAAAGCCGCACCTCGCGTATCGTGGTGTCGCCGGCAACCACAGCCGGCAGATTGACCTCAAGCGTCCCCGGTATCGTCGGTCGGGGCAGATCGGCCAGTGCTTCCTGGGTTGCCGCCAGGCGCTGCGAGATCGTCTGTCCGCCCGTCGAATCCTCCGTGCCTATCGCATCGTCGAAGCGAACCTGCGCACCATCGACCGTCAGTTCGAACCTTGCCTGCTGACCCAGATCGACATAGCCGCGGCCATCGGCAGAATAGGGGTTTGAGAGCGGACCGGTCTGGAACAGGAACTCGTCGAAAGACAGGCGTTCGTGGTCGAGCGAAAACTTGCCGTTGACGCGGTATCCGGGACTTTGGGTCGGGCTGGCGGGCGTCGTCTTTTCGTCGCGGGCGGCGATCTTGAACTGGCCCTTGTAGCTGGCTGCGCCTTGCTCGAAGCGCAGGTCCCCGTCGGATTCGATCGAGACTGCATGCACTTCCGGCTCGGCCTGAATTCTGAGGCGCATGTCGCCTGAGCTATCCACCTTTCCGGTGTTTATGGTGACGGCCGTACGCATGCCGTCCAGACGCAGGCTTCCGGTCACCCGCCACGGGCCATCGAGCGATTTGGCCGACAACTGCGTGTTGATCTCGGTCAGGCGGTGCGTTCGTCCGCTCGCCGCATGGCGAAGCGTCACCTGCCCTTCCGTCACGGTCAGCTTCTCGATCGAGATCTGCTCCGAATCGAAGGGCGCGGATGGGCGCACCGCCCAATCGATGGCCCCGTCGGCGGCGACGTCGATCGTCACCTTTGGCCGTATCAGGCGCATGTCGAAGATCAGAAAATCGCCGCGCAGGAACGGCGCCAGTTCGGCATCCATGGAGAATGTCTCGACGGTCATCGCCGGCTCGCCTTTCGGACCGCCGCCGACCGATACGTCCGTGAAGGTTACCGATGGAAACGGCAGCAACCTGGCTGTCGCGTCGCCCTGCACCGTGACCTTGCGGCCGAGCACAGCGCTCGCTTCGCGCTCGAATCCCGCGCGGTAGCTTGACCAGTCGACAAAATATGGCAGAACCAGCGCCGCCGTCAGCGCCAGCACGATCAATCCACCAATGATTACAAACAGTCTGGCCAGCATAGATCCTTCGGGCGTGGTGCAGCAGCGAACGCTAGTCTACCCGCATCCGCATGTCGATAAAATGCCGTTGTTTGCGGCGCCGCCGCCAGCACCGGCGAGGCTCACAGTAAATTGCGCCAGCATCTGGGCCCTACGTCATTGGAAATATCTTACCCGGATTGAGAATGTTCTGCGGATCGAGCGCCTTTTTGATCATGCGCATGACCTCGACCCCATGACCCATCTCGCGCTCGAGGAAACCCAGCTTTCCCTGCCCGATGCCGTGTTCGCCGGTGCAGGTGCCGTCCATGCGCACGGCGCGGCTGTTCAGCCGCGCGACAAAATTCTCCGACAGGGCGATTTCGGCCGGAGCATTCACATCCATGAGCACCAGCACGTGAAAATTTCCGTCGCCGACATGACCCACGATCGGCGCGATCAGACCCATCTCGGCAATGTCGGTCTCGGTCTCGGCGATGCATTCGGCAAGCCGCGAGATCGGCACGCAGACGTCCGTCGATAGGCCGCGTGCGCCCGGACGAAGCGTCATCGACGACCAGTACGCGTCATGCCTGGCCTTCCAGAGCTTGGCGCGCTCTTCGGCAACAGCCGTCCATTGGAATGGTCCCCCGCCATACTCGGCGGTGATCTCGCCAAAGGTCTCGGCCTGCTCGGCGACGCTCGCATCGCTGCCATGGAACTCCACGAACAGGCACGGCGTCTCTGGATAGTCGAGGCCCGAATAGCTCTTCATCGCCCGCATCTGTAGGCCGTTGACAAGTTCGATGCGCGCCACCGGAATGCCCATCTGGATGGTCGCGATGACCGCCTCGCAGGCTTGTTCCACAGTTGGAAACGGGCATACCCCGCCAGACACGGCCTGCGGAATCCCGGCGAGTTTCAGCGTGATCGACGTGATGATCCCGAGCGTTCCCTCGGAGCCGATCAGCAGCCGGGTCAGGTCGTAGCCGGCCGCGCTTTTCTTCGCACGGTGCCCCGTCTTGACGACGCTTCCATCCGCCATCACCGCTGTAAGCGACAGGACATTGTCTCGCATTGTGCCGTAGCGCACGGCATTGGTGCCCGAAGCACGGGTCGCAGCCATGCCCCCAAGGCTTGCATTGGCGCCGGGATCGATCGGAAAGAACAGCCCGGTATCGCGAAGATACTCGTTGAGTTCGACGCGCGTCACGCCCGGTTCCACGGTGCAGTCGAGATCCTGCGCATTGACCTCGAGCACGCGGTTCATGCGCGACGTGTCGAGCGAGATGCCGCCGCCAGGTGCGTTGACATGGCCTTCCAGCGACGTGCCGACGCCAAAGGCGATCACCGGCACATGATGCTCCGCGCAAGCACGAACGATCTCCTGGACTTCCTGCGTGGTTTCCGGAAAGGCGACCCCGTCCGGCGCCTGCAGCGGGATATAGGTCGTGGTATGGGCGTGCTGTTCTCGCAGCGACCGCCCGGTCTGGAAACGCTCGCCGAAGCGCTGCTTCAAGATGCCAAGAACCGTGGCGATGCCGGCTTCATTGCGCGAGACTGTCTGGAGGTCGCTGAGTGCCATGGTTCCCTGCGTGATTGGGCCATCGACGGCCTATGTTATGCGTCTATGATCGTTTCA
>JBKJRE010000427.1:0-5255 GCA_046594775.1 Rhizobiaceae bacterium
TTTGTGTCTCGCGCGACAAAGGACAGGCCTTCCGCGGGACGTCTTCCACGGCGCAGCTTCTGCGAGGCCTTCTTTTTCCACTTCGGGCCCATGGCGCGCGCCAGCAGCGCTTCGCGCACCTTCGCATCGCCAGCGTTCTCGACGGTCACCACGATGTCCGGCAGCCGCGCCGGTTGGGTCAGCATATGTTTCATTTCCGCAATCCTTCGCGAGCGGAATCAATCCGCGGGCACACCAACTCGACGCGGAACAACTTGTTCCAGCGTCGAGCGATCCGGCAGCTCGTTGCGAGCCGTCAGATCACGTAGGATCGCAGAGGCTCGAAGCCGTTGAAGGCGACCGAGGCATAGGTCGTGGTGTAGGCTCCGGTTCCCTCGATCAGCACCTCGTCGCCGATGGTCAGCGAGAGCGGCAGCGGATAGGGCGTCTTCTCGTACATCACATCGGCCGAATCGCAGGTCGGGCCGGCGAGCACGCAAGGGCTCTTCTCGTCATTGTCCCGTGCGGTCACGATCGGATAGCGGATGGCTTCGTCCATGGTCTCGGCCAGGCCGCCGAACTTGCCGATGTCGAGGAAAACCCAGCGCACATTGTCATTGTCGGACTTCTTCGAGATCAGCACGACTTCCGACTTGATGACGCCGGCATTGCCGACCATGCCGCGGCCGGGCTCGACAATGGTCTCGGGAATGCAATTGCCGAAATGCTTGCGCAGCGCTGAAAAGATCGCCTGACCATAGGCCTGCGCTGCCGGAACATCGCGCAGATAGCGCGTCGGGAAACCGCCGCCCATATTGACCATTTTCAGCACGATGCCTTCCTCGGCCAGCGTCCCGAAGACCTGCTTGGCGTCGCCGAGCGCACGGTCCCAGGCAGTCAGGTCGGTCTGCTGGGACCCGACGTGGAACGACACGCCATAGGCGTCGAGGCCGAGTGACCTGGCACGCCGAAGCACGTCGACAGCCATGGCGGGAACGCAGCCGAACTTGCGCGACAGCGGCCACTCGGCGCCCTCGCCGTCGGTCAGGACACGGCAGAATACGCGCGCCCCGGGGGCTGCGCGGGCAATCTTGTCGACTTCCTCGACGCAGTCGACGGCGAAAAGCCGAATGCCGAGTTCGAAGGCGCGGGCAATGTCGCGCTCTTTCTTGATCGTGTTGCCGAAGGAGATGCGCTCAGCGGTTGCGCCGGCGTCCATGGCCATCTCGACTTCCGCAACCGAGGCGCAGTCGAAGGACGAGCCCATCGAGGCCAGGAGGCGCAGAATCTCGGGGGCCGGATTGGCTTTCACAGCATAATAGATCTTGGAATCCGGCAACGCTTTTTCAAACGCGCGGAAGTTGTCGCCAACCACATCGAGATCGACAACGAGGCAGGGGCCGGAAGGACGTCGGGTGGCGAGGAAGTCGAGCACACGCTGGGTAGCCATAAGTCTCTCCATCACATGGATTTCTCCATGCGCAATCAATCTGCGGCAGCGGGCTTTCGAGCTTCGCTGTTTCGCGGTGGACAAAGGCACGGTCGCTTCTCATGAAACCAGCCGGTGGAGACCCCGGATTCACGAACGCGTATCGCGCGGCGGTGAACCTCGGCCTGCCCGGCTTCGGTTCGCTTTGTCTGCCTTGGCTTGGATTGGGAGACCCGTTCCGCACTGCCGGCAATGATGGTGTGCCTCTTCAGTAACCCCGGTTTTTGGACAACCGGAAGAGAACCAGAAAGGCCCTCACCGTCGTTGCTTCAAGGTGTCCTCGCTTCTGCGGTTGGCCGCTGAACCGACTGGAGGGGTTGGCTCCAGTTACCTTACCGATTGCCCTCACCATTCGAGGATCGGCGGACACCCACAGGCACGTGCGACTTTGGGCAAGGCGGATATAGGACCGGAGGATTTCACAATCAATTAAAATCGCGCCCTCGCTTGCAAAAAAAATGACGCTCGAACAATGGTGCCATTCACGCATCCGGATAACGAACAATGCCAAGCACCCGCGACCCGCTGAACGCCTTTCTCGACCTGCCGGACATCCCGGTCCCGCACGCCGCTGCCGGTCCCCTTGCGGGACTTTCGCTCGGCGTGAAGGACATCTTCGACGTCGCCGGATACATCACAGGATGCGGAAATCCCGAGAAATTCGCTGAGGGAATGCCCGCGAAGGCGACAGCCTCTTCGGTCCAGAAGCTTCTTGACGCCGGCGCATGCTTTGCGGGCAAGACCCAGACCGAGGAACTGGCCTTCTCGATGATCGGCCAGAACGTGCATTTTCCGCATCCCGTGAATCCGAGAGCGCCGGATCGAATCACCGGCGGGTCTTCTTCCGGATCGGTCGCGGCGGTGGCGGGTGGTCTGGTCGACATTGCAACGGGCTCGGACACCGGCGGCTCGGTGCGCGCGCCGGCCAGTTTTTGCGGTCTGATCGGCCTGCGCACCACGCAGGGGCGGATTCCTCTGGACGGCACCATGCCGCTGGCGCCATCCTTTGACACGTTTGGCTGGTTTGCCAGCGATCCCGCGATCTATTCAGCCGTCGGTAACGTGCTGCTCGGCGCCGACTCCCATACGACTGCGCTCACCCGTGCCGTAACTGTCGATGCCTTGGATGAACTGGTGCAGGGACCCGCGGAGGCCCTCGAATATCGCCGTATGGTTGGTCTGGTTGCAAAAGTCCTCGAGGGGCCGAGCGTCATGAGGCCCCCGGCACAATCCGTCGAAGACCTGTATTGGTGCTTACGGAAGCTGCAGGCGCGAGAAGCCTGGGCGGCGCACGGAGCATGGATTTCCAGCAAGGACCGGGGCCTTGGAAAAGCGACCTTGGAACGGTTCGCCTTCGGCGAGACCGTCTCGGCTGCCGATGCGACAGCCGAAACCGCACGGCGCGACGCCTTCCGTCTGGAGCTTGCAGACATGCTTGGCGATGATGGCGTTCTTGTTCTGCCAACGGTGCCCTGTGCTGCGCCAGAAACGGACAGCGCGCCAGAGAAATTCCAGGCGTTCCGTGAGCAGGCAATCCGCCTTCTGTGCTGGTCCGGCCTTTCAGGTTTTCCGCAGATCACGCTGCCTCTTGGGCACATTGACGGGGCGCCCTTCGGCATATCGCTGTTGGGACCGCCCGACAGCGACCAGGCGCTCGTCAGGCTGGGCATGGATATTCTCGACGCCGCGGGAAGGCTCTGAGCCCATGGACACGCTGACGCGCATGCGCGCCTTTATAGACGTTGTCGAGGCGGAGGGGTTCTCAGCAGCTGCTAGAAAGATCGGACGCTCCAAGGCATTGCTGTCCAAATATGTGCGCGAACTGGAAGACGATCTCGGCGCCCTGCTGCTCAACCGCACGACGCGGCAGTTTTCGCTGACCGAAACTGGCCATACCTACTTCCACCGCGCTTCCGAAATCATCCGTGACGTGGACAGCCTCGCCGAAACGGTTCGTGAATCCGCCGGAGACGTGCGCGGCCGCATCAAGCTGTCGGCGCCTCGTACCTTTGGCGATGCGGCGATTGGCCAGTCGCTCGTCGATTTCGCCGTCCAGCACCCCGAAATTGTGCTTGAAATTCATCTGGACGACCGGTTCGTCGATCTTGTGGAGGAAGGCTTCGATCTGGCAATCCGCATTTCACGGCTTGAAAACTCCTCATTGATCGCGCGTCGGCTGGCGCCGTTTTCGGTCGTCGCGGCCGCCTCACCTGCACTGATCGCCAAGCATGGCAAACCGGCGCGCCCGCAAGACCTGGCGCATCTTCCCTGCATCATCGACACCAATGGACGCTGGCTATCGAACTGGCCGTTCGTCGGCGACAATGGCGAATCCGTTAGCGTCAGCGTATCCGGCCCCATGGAGGTCAACAGCCCCATGACCGCGCGCGCCGCGGCGGTCGCGGGGTTGGGATTTACGATCCTGCCGGACTTTATCGCGGCCCCCGAAATCGAAGCGGGTCGGCTGGTCCCCGTCCTGACCGACAGGATGCTGACAGGCGGCGGCATCTTCGCGGTCTATCCACACCGACGATACCTGCCCGCAAAAGTGCGGGTCTTCGTCGATTTCCTGGTGCAATGGTTCAGGAACGACGCGAACGCCTGAGCCGGTGGCGCCCCGGCGTCCCAATTTCGCCGGTTTTCTGGTAACTGTCGGTCAGTGCCAATCCTGATGAAGCGTGATCCGATGCCTCTGTTCCGAGATGCCATTGTCTGCCTTGCAACCATGGCCACCGCCCTGGCCGTGTCGGCAAGGGCCAGCGCGCACCCGCATGTCTTTGCCGAGGCAAGGCTGGATGTCATCGTTAACGACCAGTACACGGTCACGTCGCTGCGGCATCTCTGGCGCTTCGACGACCTGTTTTCCAGCACTGTGATGGTGGAATTCGACGAGAACGGTGACCTCAAGCTCGACGATGGCGAACTGCAGGAGGTCTCCAAGACCATCTTCGAATCGCTTGCCGAATATGGCTACTTCCAGCTTGTCTCGGTCGACGGCAAGGATGTCGCCATGAAGTCTCCGGCCAAGCTCATCGCCAATTATGATAACGACCAGTTGATCGTTCTGTTCGAATCCGAACCGAAGGAACCGTTGAAGCTGAGCGGCAAGGTCGATTTTGGCGTCTATGACCCAACCTTCTATACCGCCATAGACTTTACCGAGGACGCAAACATGGCCGTCGACCAATTGCCCTCGCATTGCACGCGGTCAGTCATTCGTCCGGATCCCGACGAGGCCATCTCGCAGAACCAGGCCAGCCTTACCGATGCATTCTTCAACGATCCAACCGGAACCGATCTCAGCAAGATTTTCGCTACGCGCCTCGAACTCAATTGCCAGGCCCAGGGGTAGCCTCCGTGAAAAAGACCGCTGTCCGCATCACCTTCGCCGTCGTCGCAGGCGCTTACGTGTTTTCGCATCTGCTCGGCCATGCCCATGCGGCCAGTTCGCTCGGTATTGGCAACAACGATGCGATGGTCACCTCGACCGGGCCTTTCGCCCACTGGATGATGTGGATCAACGCGCAGCAGCAGGCTTTCTACCGTTCCCTGACGGGCGCGCTCAAGGCGATGCGCGACGACGATGGCAAGATGGGCCTGATTGTTGGGCTGTCCTTCGCCTACGGCATCTTCCATGCCGCCGGCCCCGGCCACGGCAAGGCGGTCATTTCCTCATACATGCTGGCAAACGAGGTGGCGCTCAGGCGCGGCGTCATGCTGTCTTTCGTTTCGGCCTTCCTGCAGGGGCTGACAGCTATCATCGTCATGACCTTGGCCTTTCTGGTGC